>WGEM01000483.1 GCA_015492755.1 Gemmatimonadota bacterium
AAGAGACAGACGCCGTGGAGGCCCGCACCCACACGGGTGCGCGTGTCACGGTGCGACTGGCGCCCCCGGGCGCCCCGCGGGAGGTGGTGCTCCTGGGTGACTTCACGCTCTGGGAACCGGTGCCCATGCGCCGGGAGGGTGACGTGTGGACGGTGTCACTGGAGGTGCCCTACGGGACACATCACTTCGGGTTCCTCGTGGACGGCGCCTGGTACGTCCCCGACGACGCGCCAGACCGGGTGGACGACGCGTGGGGTAGGATGAACGCAACGATGGTGATCGAACGATGAACAGGACACGGATCTGGACGGCGCTGCTTCTCGTGTGCGTGAGCGGCTGGGGTGGGGGCGCGGCAGCCCAGGAATCGCCGGTGGAGAAGGCCCGGCGCACGCTACCTCCCGAGGTGTTCGAGACGCTCACGCGGATGGCGGAGGAGGCGCAGGCGGAAGGCGTGCCCGCGGAGCCGCTCTACATCAAGGCGCTGGAAGGCGCGGCGAAGCGCGTGCCTCCAGACCGGCTGGTGCCGGTGCTGCGGAGCTACGCGGATCGGCTGGGGATGGCGCGGCGCGCGCTGGGACCCGAAGCCCCGCCGTCGGTGGTGGTGGCGGGCGCCGACGCACTGCAACGGGGCGTGGACGTCGACGCACTCCGCCGGCTGGCGGGTGAGGGACGCCACTCGCCGGTGGCGATGCTGGTGCTGGCGGATCTGGTGGAGAGCGGCGTGCCCACCGACCGGGCGCTGGAGGTGGTACGGGAGGCGATGATGCGGCGCACCGCCGACGACCGCATGCTGGACATTCCCGCACGGGTCCGGCGCCTCATGCGGGAAGGCCACACGGCGCGCGACGCCGCCGACCGCGTGCGCGACGCCATGCGGCGCCGGGGCGGAGGGCACGACATCGGCCCGCCGGTCCCCCCCGGCGCCGAGCCCGTCACCGGCGACCGCGCGCACGACACCCGGAGGCGCCGCGGCGGCTGACGATCAGGCGCGGGCCCTCCCGGGCCGAGACTCCAGGGTGGACCCCGCCTGCCCCCGCGCCGCCATGGACCTCCCTCAGACCCCTGAAATCACCGTGCCCGACCAGGTGGCCCACCAGCTCCTGGAGCGGGCGCTCCACGCGCAGCTCCAGGTGCCGCGAGGCTCTGACGGCGCACCGCTGGCCGCACCCCAAGCGCCGGGGGGGGAGAGCCCCGGCGCCTCCGGCGCCCTCATCGTGGCGCTGGCGGTGGCGGCGGCGCTCCTGGTGGTGGGGCGGCGGCTCCGGAGGTCCGGCCGCCGGGCCAAATCCGGGCCCGCGGTGGAGCCGGACGCGCACTCGGACGCCGACGCCCCGGACGCCGGAGGCGAGGCGCCGCACCGCGCCGCCGGGGGCGGGCGGCGCCAGGCGCCCGCCCGCCGGGAGGCGCCCCGACGCACCGTGGCGCTCCCGCCGCACGTGGCGGAGATGATGGCGCGCATCGAGGCCCGCTCGGCGGCGGCCCGGGCGCAGGAAGGAGGAGCGTCCGCTCCCCCCGCCGTGGACGGGGCCGACGAACGCGACCCACCGGCCCCGGGCTCCGCCACGCCTCTGGACGTCTGGGTGGCAGACTAGGAGCCTGCCCTAGCAGGTGGCGGTCAGTCTCCCGCCTCCACGTAGAGCTCACCGCCCTGCCTGCGGAACTCCTCCGCCTTGGCCTGCATCCCCGCCTCGATGGCTTCCACCGTCTCCAGCCCCTGCTCCGCCGCGAACTGGCGGATGTCCTCGGTGATCTTCATGGAGCAGAACTTCGGCCCGCACATGGAGCAGAAATGCGCCACCTTCGCCCCCTCCGCCGGCAGCGTCTCGTCGTGGTACGACTCGGCGGTGACGGGGTCCAGCGAGAGGTTGAACTGATCCCGCCACCGGAACTCGAAGCGCGCCTTCGAGAGCGCGTCGTCCCACTGCTGCGCCAGCGGATGCCCCTTGGCCAGGTCCGCCGCGTGCGCGGCGATGCGGTACGCGATCACCCCCTGCTTCACGTCGTCCCGATTGGGCAGGCCCAGGTGTTCCTTGGGCGTCACGTAGCAGAGCATGGCGGTACCGTACCACCCGATCTGCGCCGCGCCGATGGCGCTGGTGATGTGGTCATATCCCGGCGCGACGTCGGTGACCAGCGGCCCCAGCGTGTAGAAGGGCGCCTCGTCGCACCACTCGAGCTGCTTGTCCATGTTCTCTTTGATGAGGTGCATGGGCACGTGCCCGGGGCCCTCGTTCATCACCTGCACCCCGTACTCCCAGGCGATGCGGGTAAGCTCGCCCTGCACCTTCAGCTCCGCGAACTGCGCCTCGTCGTTGGCGTCGGCGATGGAGCCCGGCCTGAGCCCGTCGCCCAGCGAGAACGAGACGTCGTACTCCGCCATGATCTCGCACAGCTCCCTGAAGTGCGTGTAGAGGAAGTTCTCCTTGTGGTGGGCCATGCACCACTTGGCGATGATGGAGCCGCCGCGTGACACGATGCCGGTAAGGCGGTTGGCGGTGAGGGGGATGAAGCGGAGCAGCACCCCGGCGTGCACGGTGAAGTAGTCCACACCCTGCTCGCACTGCTCGATGATGGTGTCGCGGTAGATCTCCCAGGTGAGCTCCTCCGGCACGCCCCCCACCTTCTCCAGCGCCTGGTAGATGGGCACCGTGCCGATGGGCACCGGTGAGTTGCGGATGATCCACTCCCGCGTCTCGTGGATGTGCTTGCCGGTGGAGAGGTCCATGACGGTATCGGCGCCCCAGAGCGTGGCCCAGCGGAGCTTCTCCACCTCCTCGTCGATGGAGGAGCGGATGGCGGAGTTCCCGATGTTGGCGTTGATCTTCACCTTGAAGTTCCGCCCGATGATCATGGGCTCCAGCTCGGGATGGTTGATGTTGGCCGGGATGATGGCGCGGCCCCGGGCCACCTCGTCGCGCACGAACTCCGGACTCATCCCTTCACGCAGCGCCACGAACTCCATTTCCGGAGTGATCTCGCCCCGGCGGGCGTAGGTCATCTGCGTCACCGGCCCGTTGCCCCGGAGCGTGCGGCGCCGGAGGCCCTCCGGCATCTCCACCTCCGACGCGGGCTCGCGGGTGCGGTCCGTCTCCCGCACGTCGCGGGCGCGGATCCACTCCTCCCGCACCAGCGGAAGGCCCTGGTGCACGTCCACCTCCCGCGGGCCGCTGGTGTCGTAGACCCGGAGCGGAGGTTCGCCGCCGGAAAGGTGGATCTCCCGCATGGGGACGCGGATGCCCCGGGGACCCTCCACGTACACCTTCCGGGAGTTGGGGAAGGCGCCGGGGTAGTCGGTGCCCACGTCGTCGGTGCGGGGGGCGGTGCGGGGGCGTCCGTTTCCGCTGCCGTTGGTCTCGCTCATGGTGCGTCCACCTCTCGAGGCGCAGAGGAGCCCGACGGCAGAACGGCCGGCACGCATCCGCGTGCACGGCCGCCAGAGGAGGCCACGGAGTGGCCGGGGTCGTCTGCCGCGCTCCCTACGCCGGTCTCAACCGGATCAGGTTCCAAGGGGCCCGCGGCGCACGGAGGCGTCCCGGGGCCCAAGGGTACGCTCTCAATCCCCGGCGCCGGCGTTGTCACGATCACCGGACCTCCGGGGATGCCCCTGGCGGCACCCGGAAGGTACCCCGCCGCGGGTCCGGGTTCCAGGGAGGGGCGCCACGGCGCTGCACCCGGCTGCACCGGCGGCCGTCGGGCGTTAGCTTTCGTTCATGTCTGCGACGGATGGCACCGCACGCTCTGCGCTCACGCGCGCCCGCGTCTCCCGGCTGGGGGATCCCGACCCCGACGATCTGTCGGACTCCACGACCCCCGCCGAGCGGGTCGAAATGGTTGCGGTCCTGACCCGCCGCATGTGGGAGCTGACGGGCAAGGCGCTTCCGACGTACTCCCGAGACCGGATGCCCGTCCGGATCGTGCGGCCTCGGTGACCGACGACTGGTTCGATTTCCTGGAGGCGCTCGCCCACGCCGGAGTCCGCTATCTCGTCGTGGGGGCGCACGCCCTTGCCGTACACGGTGTACCCCGCGGTACCCAGGACCTCGACATCTGGATCGATCCTAGCCCCGAGAACGCCGATCGGGTGTGGCATGCCCTCCGTATCTTCGGCGCACCTGCAGAAGCACTCGGGCTCACCCGGGACGATCTGACGACTCCGGACACGGTCATGCAGTTCGGCGTGCCACCATCGCGTGTCGATCTTCTTACGAGCTTGACAGGGATTTCGACGTTCGACGAGGCCTGGAACGGCCGGGAAGAACACCTCATTCGGGAGCTGCGGATCCCGTTCCTCGGCAGAGATGCGTTGGTGGCCAATAAGCGGGCCACCGGGCGACTCAAGGACCTGGCCGACCTGGAAGCCCTCGGCGAGTAGGGCCGCCCCTTCAGCCCTCCCCGGCGAAGGGCTACCCTGTGGAGGTACCGCGACGCGGCGCCCTGCGCCCCGGGTCGCAACGTCCGCTCACCTCCGCTCCAGACGGCTGCGCGTGCTCCGTAAGATCCGCCTCGCCTTCCGGGCGCTCCACCACCGCGACCTGCGCCTCTTCTTCGCAGGACAGAGCGTCTCGCTGGTGGGCACGTGGATGCAGCAGGTGGCCATGAGCTGGCTGGTCTACCGGATGACGGGCTCGGCGTTCGTCCTCGGGCTCATCGGCTTCTGCAGCCAGTTCCCCGGCTTCTTCATGGCGCCGGTGGCGGGGGCGCTGGCGGACCGCTGGAGCCGCTATCGGATGGTGGTGGCGGCGCAGACGGCGGCCATGCTGCAGGCCACCCTCCTGGCGGTGCTGGTGGTGGGGGGGTGGATCCAGGTCTGGCATCTGGTGGTGCTGGCGCTGGCAGCGGGCGTCATCAATGGCATCGACGTACCGGCGCGGCAGTCACTCCTGGTGAAGCTGGTTGGGGGCACCGAGGATCTGCCCAACGCCATCGCGCTGAACTCCTCCATCTTCAACGCCGCCCGCCTGGTGGGACCGGCGCTGGCGGGGGTGCTCATCGCATGGATGGGAGAGGGTCCGGTCTTCGTCCTGAACGCGGTGAGC
>WGEM01000484.1 GCA_015492755.1 Gemmatimonadota bacterium
GAAGGACGGTACCAGGAGGCGCACCAGGCGTACCTGGAGGCGCTGGAGCTGGATCCCGCCTCCGCCATCGCCCGCTTCAACGCCGGAGACGCGCTCTACCGGGCCCAGGCCTACGACCGGGCGGTGGAGGCGTATGCCGAGGCGCTGCAGCACGCGGATCCCGACGTGGCGGCGGCGGCGTGGTACAACCTGGGGAACGCGCTGTACCGGGTGGGGCGGTTGCAGGAGAGCCTGGAGGCGTACAAGCAGGCGCTCCGCCTTCGCCCTGACGACCTCGACGCCAAGGTGAACTTCGAGCAGGTGCTGGAGGAGCTGCGCCGCCGGCAACAACAGCAACAACAGCAACGCCCGGACGCTCAGGAGCAGCAGTCGGACGGTCAGGGCCGGCCCCAGCCGCAGGACCCGCAACCGCAGGAGGGCGAGGATCAGCGGGATGAGCCGGATCAGCAGGGCCGTGAGGAACGGCAGGACCGGCAGTCGGGGGAGCAGGGTCCTCAGCAGGGACCCCAGGAGCCGCAGGATCAGCAGGGTCCGGAAGGAGCGGAGTCGCCTGGCGAGGGAGCGGACCGGAGCCGCGACGGTGAGATGACGCCCGAGGAGGCTCGCCGGCTGCTGGAGGCGGTACGGGAGGATCCCGACGAGCTGGCGCCGCCGAAGGCGCCTGCGCGGGGCCGTCGCCCGAGGAAGCCGTGGTAGGCGCGAACCGCCGGCGGTGGTGGGTGCGAACGGGAGCCCTGGCGTGCGCGTTCTGGGTCCTCGCGACGCCCCTGGGCGCGCAGAGCGGCCCGACGGTGCGGGCGTACCTGAGTCCCGACGCCACCGTGGGCATCGGCCGCGCCTTCACCCTCAACGTGGAGATCACCGGCACGCAGGCAGTGGACGATCGGCCCGACCCGCCGGACCTCTCGCCGTGGGCACAGTACCTGGGGAGCGGGAGCCAGTCCTCCATGCAGATCATCAACGGGCGTACGTCCGTATCCCTCACGCTACAGTTCCGCTATCAGGCGCTGGACACCGGGACGTACCGGATTCCGCCGCTGGAGGTGCGCGTGGGAGGCGAGACGCTGCGCACGGAGCCGCTGGAGGTCCGGATCACCGACGCGCCTCCACCCCGGCGCGGCGGCGGTGCGGCGCGAGCGCCCGCCGGGGCGGCCGACGGTGACGTGGCGCCGGAGGACCTGTTCGTCACCGCGGAGCCTCGTCGCGCCACCGTCCGGGTGGGCGAGCCCCTCGTGGTGGAGTACCGGATCTGGACCCGCGTGGACGTCACCTCCTACACCTTCACGCGCGTCCCGGAGCCGGAAGGCTTCTGGGTGGAGGACCTCACCGATCCGGGCGAGCCGGACGTGGAGAACGTGGTGCGCGACGGTCGGCGCTACGCCAGCGCCGTCATCCGCCGGGTGGCGCTGGTGCCCACCGCTCCCGGAACGTACACCATCGACCCGGTGGCCCTGGAAGTCCAGGTGCGGACCCGCCGCCCCGATCCCTTCGAGAGCTTCTTCGGCCGTCCCTCGCTCTTCGGCACCACGATGGTCCCGGTGGCGGTGGGCGGCCCTCCGGTGGAGGTGGTGGTGGAGCCCCTCCCCGAGGGGGCTCCGGAGCCCTTCAGCGGGGTGGTGGGCCGTCTCGACCTGGAGGCTTCCTTGGACCGCGACTCGGTGGCCGCCAATGAGGCGGTGACGCTCACCATCCGCGCCTCCGGCGTGGGCAACATCCGCGCGGTGCCGCCGCCGGAGCTGGAGCTGGACGAGGACTTCGAGGTCTTCCCTCCCGAGGTGGAGGAGGACGTGCGTGAGGTATCGGGCGGGCTGGGCGGCACCAGGACCTTCACCTACGTCCTGGTGCCCCGCGCGCCGGGCCGCCGGGTGATCGGGCCGGTGGCGATGAGCTACTTCGATCCCGACAGCGCCACGTACCGCACGGCGCGCACCGAGCCGCTCACGCTCACCGTGCGGGGCGGCGTGGCGCCGGCGGGTCCTGCGCTCCTGAGGCGGGGCGGCGTGACCCAGCTCCGGGAAGACATCCGCTTCATTCACGTGGGTACGCCGCGATTCCGGCGGGCGGGACGCACGCTGCTTCAGGGTGTGGGGTTCTGGATCGTCTTCCTCACACCGCTCGTGCTGGTGGCCGGTGCCGGTGTGGTGGCGCGCCACCGCCGCCGTCTGGAGGGCGACGCGGCCTACGCCCGCGGGCGGCGCGCCGGGCGCGTCGCCCGGCGACGGCTGGCGGCGGCCAGGCGCCTGGCGAAGGAGGCGGACCGCCGCGCGTTCTACGCCGAGGTGGACCGGGCGCTGAGAGGCTTCATCGCCGATCGGCTGAACCTTCCGGAGGCGGGCCTCACGCTGGAGGAACTCGCTGCCCGTCTGCGCGACGCCGGGGTGGACGAAGAGACGCGGACGGAGGTGGTCAGGTGCCTGGAGGCGTGCGACCGGGCGCGCTTCGCGCCGCAGACGCACGACCCGGAGGAGCGTTCGCGCTTCCTGGAGCGGGTGTCGGCGCTCATGAACACGCTGGACCGGAGCCTGGGACGATGACGCCCACACGACGTGCGGCCACGCGTCTCGCCGTCCTCCTGACGCTCGTCCTGGGCTCGGGGGCGGTGACGCCGTCTCACGCGGTGACACCGCAGGAGGCCCCCGACCCCGTGGCGTTCTTCCAGGAGGGAAACCGGCGTTACACCGCCGGTGACTACGCCGGCGCGGTGGAGGCGTACGAGGCGATCCTGGCGGCGGGGCTGGAGGGCGCCGACCTCTACTACAACCTGGGGAACGCCTACTTCAAGGCCGGCGAGCTGGGCCGAGCCATCCTCTCCTGGGAGCGGGCGGCGAGGCTGGATCCCTCGGACCCCGACGTGCGGGCCAACCTGGAGCTGGCTCGCTCCCTCACCGCCGACGCCATCGAACCCCTGCCGCGATTCTGGCTCCTGGAAGCGGTCTCGTGGTGGATCCATGTGTGGCCGCGGGGACTCCTGCTGGGGATGGCGGCCGCCGCGTGGTGGCTCACCGGCGCCGGCGCGCTCCTCTGGATCGTGGCGGACGGAGCCCGCACCCGGGCCTGGGGCCGCCGCCTGGTATGGACGGCCGGTCTCGTCTCGGTGCTCCTCGGTGCCACGGTGGCGGCGCGGGAACTCGGCGTCGGCCAACCGGAGGAGGGCGTGGTCCTCCAGGAGGTGGTTCAGGTGCGCTCGGCGCCGGCGGAGGACGACGACCTCACCCTCTTCGAGATCCACGAGGGTACGCGCGTGCGGGTGATGCGACGCAGCGGCGGCTGGGCCGAGATCGCCCTGGACGACGGGAAGGTGGGCTGGGTCCCGGTGGAGGCCTTCGAGGTCATCTGAGCGCCTCGCGGCGTGGACCCTACTCCGCCACCAGGGGAAGCTCGCGCACCCGCCGGCCGGTGAGCGCGAAGAGCGCGTTGGCCACCGCGGGGGCGATGGGCGGCAGACCCGGCTCACCCACGCCGCCCGGCGCGTCTCCGCTGGGCGCCAGAACCACCTGGATCTCGGGCGCCTCGTTCATCCTGAGCATGGGATAGTCGTGGAAGTTGCTCTCCACCACCCGTCCGCCCTGGATGCGGATGCGTCCGTAGAGGGCGGCGGTGAGGCCGTAGACGATGCCGCTCTCCATCTGCGCCTTCACGATGGCGGGGTTCACCAC
>WGEM01000485.1 GCA_015492755.1 Gemmatimonadota bacterium
CTCCCTACAGGAACCCACCCTTCGCCGCCCCGCACTTTTCCGAATTACGCGCGCGCCCCCCGGGTTCGATCTTTCCTGCGTGTCGGTGCGGCCCGGTGTCGCCGCCGGCCGCGGTACCCTGGACCCTGAATGGGAGCGAGCCATGAGCACCGCCCGACTGGACGAGCTTCTGGTGGTGGGCTGCAGCCACCAGGTGGCGCCGGTGGAGGTGCGTGAGCGAATCTTCCCGGATGCCGCCCGGCTGGATGCGCTCTTCCAGGATGCCCGGAGCGGCGCGCTCCCGGTGCGTGAGCTGGTGGTGCTCTACACCTGTTCACGCATCGAGTGTTACGCCGTCTCCTCCCGTCCGGAGGAAGCCGCGGCTGCGCTCCGCAGCTGGTTGCTGAACGGTGAGACCGAGCTGGCGGCCGCCACCTTCGTCCACCGGGGCGGCGCGTCGGTGCGTCACATCCTCTCGGTGGCGGCGGGGCTGGATTCCATCATGGTGGGAGAGCACGAGGTCCTGGGGCAGATCCGCGACAGCCTGGAACAGTCCCGTGCCCGGGGCACCGTGGGACCGGTGCTGGATCAGCTCGTCCAGACCGCGCTCCGGACGGGCCGCAGGGCGCGCAACGAGACGGACATCGGGAAGGGGGGCACCTCCCTGGCCTTCGCCGCCGCCGACCTCACCCGGCGAGACATACCGCCGTCCCAGCGAGAGCGGGTGGTGGTGGTGGGTGCCGGCGCCACCGGTGCGCTGGCGGCGATCCACCTGAAGGAGGCGGGCTGGCGGGAGGTGCTCATCGTGAACCGCACCCTGGCGCGGGCCCGGGAGGTGGCGGAGCGGGTGGGCGGTCGCGCGCACCCGCTGGAGGACCTCAGGTGGGCGGTGCGTGGCGCGCGGGCGGTGGTGACGGCGGTGCAGTGTGCCGAGCCCGTCCTCACGGCGGAGCACCTCACCGACCGGGCGGAGCGCCCCCTGGTGGTGGTGGATCTGGGACGGCCCCGGAACGTGGATCCGGCGCTGGGGGCTCGGGCCGGCGTGCGTCTCTTCGACCTGGACGACCTCAGCCGGGTGACGGAGACGTACCGGAGAAAGCGCCTCCGCGAGGTCCCGAAGGTGGAGCCCATCGTGGCGGACGGGGAGGCCCACTTCCGCGGATGGCTGGCGCACCGTCAGGTGGTTCCCCTGGTGCGCACGATGCGGCAGTCCTTCGAGGAGCTGGCGCGCGCCGAGCTGGAGCGGGCGGCGCCCCAGTTCAGCGAGGAGGATCGCGCGAAGCTGGAGGCCTACACGCACCGGCTGGTGCGGAAGCTCCTGCACCACCCCACGGTGGGTCTGAAGGAACTCGCCGAGGCGCACCAGGGAGACGAGGAGCGGATCCTCGCCATCCAGGAGATCTTCGCCGCCGCGGGGTGGGGCGGCGGTGCGCCGGCGGCCAAGGCGTAGGAGCGGAGCCGTGGACACCCTCCGCATCGCCACCCGGGGCTCGCGGCTGGCGCTGGTGCAGGCCCGCACCGTAGCGGCCCGTCTGAAGTCCCTGGCGCCCGGCCTGGAGGTGGAGCTGGTGGAAATCGTCACCACCGGCGACCGGGTGCAGGACATGCCCCTCTCGGCGGTGGGCGGATCGGCCTTCTTCACCAAGGAGATCGAGACGGCGCTCCTGGAGGGGCGGGCGGACGCGGCTGTGCACTCGCTGAAGGATCTGGCATCCGCCGACGTGCCCGGCCTCACGGTGGCCGCGGTCCTGGAGCGGGAGGACGCGCGCGACGCCCTCGTATCCGCCTCCGGCCTGCCGTTGCACGAGCTTCCCTCGGGTGCGCAGGTGGGCACCAGCAGCGTGCGGCGGCGCGCGGCGGTACGATGGCTCCGCCCCGACGTGGAGCTGCTGGAGCTCCGCGGGAACGTGCCCACCCGGGTGCGGCGCCTGGACGAGGGACGCTACGACGCCGTCGTCCTCGCTGCGGCGGGGCTCCGGAGGCTGGGGATGGAGGACCGCATCGCGGAGCGCTTCGATCCCGCGGTGGTGGTCCCGGCGGGCGGGCAGGGCGCCATCGCCGTGCAGGCCAGGGAGGGCGACGCG
Organism: Gemmatimonadota bacterium; assembly: GCA_015492755.1. Classification (GTDB taxonomy): domain Bacteria; phylum Gemmatimonadota; class Gemmatimonadetes; order Longimicrobiales; family Gaopeijiaceae; genus S146-37. Next base: position 2,064 of record WGEM01000485.1, read on the forward strand.
CCGGTACTGGAGATGCTGGCTCGTCTGGACCACGCCGGGACGCGGGCCCGCGTGGAGGCGGAGCGGGCCTTCCTTCGCGCGCTGGGCGTGGGCTGTCAGGCTCCGGTGGGCGTGCACGCGGCGATGGACGGGGAGGGCAGGCTGGTGCTCACCGCCGCGCTCTGGGAACCGGACGGCTCGCGGTGCCTGAACCTTCAGCGTGCCGGCACCCCGGAGGGGGCGCGGACGCTGGGCCAGGCGCTGGCGGACGAAGCGCGGTCGGCGGGAGGAGACCTCCTGCTGGAGCGGGCACGGGCGGCTGCTGCGGGGGAGGGACGGTGATGGGATCGCCAACGGAACCTGCCCCGCTGGTGGTGGCGGTGACGCACGAGCTGGAGCCCGACGACGCGGTGCTCACCGGCCTCGCCGGCGGGGGGGTGCGCGTGCTGCGGTGGAGTGCCGTCCGCACCGTGTCCGGCGGCGCCTCGGAGCTTCGCGAGGCGTGGCGGCGCCTGGCGCCGGCGGACTGGGTGGCCTTCACCAGCCGACGGGCGGTGGAGGAGGTGTTCCGCGCGGGGCTGCAGATTCCCGCAGGGGTTCGCGTGGCGGCGGTGGGTGCCCGTGTGGTCGGGGCGCTGGAGGCCGCCGGCACGCCGGTGGACCTGGTGGGCGAGGGGGGTGGTGATGCCCTGGGTCGGGCTCTGGCGAAGCAGGTGGCCGAGGGTACGCGGGTGCTCTTTCCCGCGGCGGCGGGAGCCTCGCCGGCGCTGGAGGAGGCTCTCTCCCGCACCGGAGTGGAGGTGGAGCGCGTGACGGTATACCGCACGGAGCGCGTGGTGGTGGACACCGCTGCCTGCGCCGCCGACCTGGCCGCCGGGGTGGATGCCGTCACCTTCCTGAGCCCGTCGGCGGTGGAGAGCCTCATCGCCACGCTGGATCCGGCCGGTCTCGGTCCCGCGCTCCGGAGGGTGATGGCGGTCTGCATCGGCCCCACCACCGCCGCCGCGGCCCTGGGAGCCGGGTTCCGTCGGGTGCACACCGCCACACGGCCCGAGAAAGCTGCGGTGGCCGAGGCGGTGCTGGAACTCGGGCCCGTCGCCGCCGCGGCGCAGCGCAGACCCATCGTGACGAGGAGCGAGTGATGTTCCCGCTGGAGCGACCCCGCCGCCTTCGGCGCACGGAGAGCTGGCGGCGCCTGGTACGTGAGACACGGCTCACCGCCGACGACCTGGTCTACCCGCTCTTCGCGGTACCGGGGGAGGGCGTGCGCCGACCCGTGCCGTCCATGCCGCGTGTGGCGCAGTGCTCGGTGGACGTCCTGCTGGAGGAGGCGAGCCGCGCCTGGGAAGCCGGCGTGCGGGCCGTCATCGTCTTCGGCGTGCCCGACCCCGGAGCGAAGGACGAGGCGGGCAGCGGCGCCTACCGCGAGGACGGCATCGTGCCCCGGGCGGTCCGGACGCTGAAGGACGCGCTGCCGGAGCTCTCGGTGTGGACGGACGTCTGCCTCTGCGCCTACACCAGCCACGGCCACTGCGGTGTGCTCACCGACGCCGGCTCGGTGGACAACGACGCCACGCTCCCGCTCCTGGCACGGGCCGCCGTGGCGTACGCCGCCGCCGGCGCCGACGCGGTGGCACCCAGCGACATGATGGACGGGCGGGTGGAGGCGATCCGGGAGGCGCTGGACGGGGCGGGCCACCCCCAGGTCCCCATCGTGGCCTACAGCGCGAAGTACGCCTCCGCCTTCTACGGTCCCTTCCGCGACGCGGCTCACTCGGCGCCCTCGTTCGGCGACCGCAGCGGCTACCAGATGGACCCCGCCAACCGGCGGGAGGCGCTGCGGGAGCTCCGGCTGGATTATGAGGAGGGCGCCGACGTCCTCATGGTGAAGCCGGCGGGTCCGTACCTGGACATCATCGCCGACGCCAGAGCCGCCTTCGACGTGCCCATCGCCGCCTACCAGGTCTCGGGAGAGTACGGCCTCATCATGGCGGCGGCGGTGCACGGCTGGGTGGACGAACGGCGCGCTGCGCTGGAGAGTCTCACCGCCATCAGGCGGGCCGGCGCCGATCTCATCCTCACCTATTTCGCGCCGAAGGTGGCCGGGTGGCTGGCGGAGGAGGGGGCGTGAGCGCGGTGGACACCCGCTCCCGAGCCCTCTTCCAGCGCGCCCGCCGCGTGATGCCCGGCGGCGTGAACAGTCCGGTGCGGGCCTTCGGCTCGGTGGGTGCCGTGCCGCGATTCATCGAGCGCGGAGAGGGCGCCGAGCTCGTGGACGTGGACGGGAACCGGTACGTGGATTACGTGGGCTCGTGGGGACCCCTGATCCTGGGTCACGGACACCCCGCGGTGCGCGCGGCGCTCGCCGAGGCGCTGGAGCGCGGCACCTCCTTCGGAGCCCTGACGGAGGCGGAGGTGGAGCTGGCGGAGCTGGTGCGGGAGATGGTGCCCTCCATAGAGGTGGTCCGGCTGGTGAACTCCGGTACCGAGGCCACCATGAGCGCCGTGCGGCTGGCCAGGGGCGCCACCGGCCGGCACCGGGTGGTGAAGTTCCGGGGGGCGTACCACGGACACGCCGACGCCTTCCTGGTGGCCGCGGGGTCCGGCGCCGCCACCCTGGGCGTGCCGTCGAGTCCCGGCGTGACACCAGGCACGGCAGCGGATACGCTGCTGGCCCAGTACAACGATCTGGACGGGGTCCGGGGGATCTTCGAGACCCACGGCGAAGAAGTGGCGTGCGTCATCGTGGAGCCTGTGGCGGGCAACATGGGGTGTGTGCCGCCGGAGCCCGGATTCCTGGAAGGTCTCCGCGAGATCACCGCGGAGCACGGGGCGCTCCTCGTCTTCGACGAAGTGATGACGGGCTTCCGGGTGGCTCCGGGCGGGGCACAGGAGCGCTACGGCGTGACGCCGGACCTCACGACTCTGGGCAAGGTCATCGGCGGCGGCCTGCCCGTGGGCGCCTACGGGGGGCGCGAGGAGCTCATGCGGCGGGTGGCGCCCGACGGGCCCGTCTACCAGGCGGGCACACTCTCGGGCAATTCGCTGGCAACAGCCGCCGGTCTGGCCACGCTGCGCACGCTTCGTGAGCGGCCCGGGATCTACGATCACCTGGAGGAGCTGGGCATGCGCCTGGATGCGGGTTTTTCCCGACTCACCGAGAGGCACGGATGGCCGCTCCACTGGCAGCGGGTAGGCGCCATGGGCACGCTCTTCTTCACCGCCGGTCCGGTGCGCAACTGGGAGGAGGCCACCGCGTGCGATACCCAGGCGTTCGGCGCCTTCTTCCGGGGCATGCTGGAGCGCGGGCACTACCTGCCGCCCAGCGCCTTCGAAGCGCTCTTCCTCTCCGCCGCCCACACCCCGGAGCACATCGATGCGCTCCTGCGTGACGCCGGCGACGTCCTCACGGAGGTGTTCGCATGACACCCCTTACCCGCACCCTTCCTCCCTTTCTCGCCGCCGCCCGCGGCGAGCGGCCGGCACACACGCCGGTGTGGATCATGCGGCAGGCGGGCCGCTATCTGCCGGAGTACCGCGAGATCCGGAGGAAGGTAGACTTCCTCCAGCTCACCAAGACGCCGGAGCTGGCGGCGGAGGTGACCCTCCAGCCCGTACGGCGCTTCGGGATGGACGCCGCGATCCTCTTCAACGACATCATGACGCCGGTGGAGGGCATGGGGGTGGGCCTGCGCTTCGAGGGGGGACCGGTGGTGGATGATCCGGTGCGGACCCGGGATGCGGCGGAAAAGCTGCGGGTTCCCGATCCTCGCGAGAGTGTGCCC
>WGEM01000486.1 GCA_015492755.1 Gemmatimonadota bacterium
CATCGTCTCGCCCGCCACATGGGAGGCGGCGCTGGGGAGCGTGGGCGCCGCCATCACCGCGGCGGACGAGGTGGTTCGGGGGGAGGTGGCCAACGCCTTCGTGGCCACCCGACCGCCGGGGCACCACGCCACGCCCCGGCGGGCCATGGGCTTCTGCCTCTTCAACAACGTGGCCGTCACCGCGCGGTGGCTCCAGGCCCACGGCCACGCCGAGCGCGTGCTCATCGTGGACTGGGACGTGCATCACGGGAACGGGACCCAGGACGCCTTCTACACCGACCCCTCGGTGTACTTCCTCTCGCTCCACCAGTGGCCACACTACCCCGGTACCGGCGCCGCCGAGGAGCGTGGGGCGGGGCCGGGAGAGGGAACGACGCTGAACGTGCCGCTACCTGCCGGAACGACGCGCCGGGAGTACCTGGACCGTTTCCGGGAGGCGCTGGACACGGCGCTGACGGAGGTCCGGCCCGACTTCGTGCTGGTGTCGGCGGGCTTCGACTGCATGGCGGGAGATCCCCTGGGCGGGCTCCTCCTGGAACCGGAAGACCTGCACATCATGACCCGTGAGCTCATGGAAAAGGCCGCCGTCTCGTGCGGCGGACGGATCGTGGCGCTCCTGGAGGGGGGCTACGTGCCGGCGCGGTTGGGGCAGGGGGCCCTGGCGGTTCTCCGGGCGCTCGCCCATCTGCCCGGGGCGGAAGAGGGCTGAGCTCCTCGTCGCGTTGCACCGGCCGCGACGGCGCCTACCTTTCTCCCATGCCGCGATCCGATGAAGGGGGCCGTCCGCCCGCGCCATCCATGCTCGACCTGGTCCGGTTGAGTCCCCGCCGCCTTCTCCCCCCCGGTGGCGTGGAGCTCTACCGGCAGATCGCGCTCCTCACCGGAATGCACGAAGGGCAGGAAGTTCTGGTGGTGGCGTGCGGGAAGGGCGTCTCCCTGGAGTACTTCGTCCGCGAATACGGGGTGCACGGCTCAGGCGTGGACGTGGATCCCACGATGATCGAGGCGGCGGAGGCCTACACCCGGGACCACGAGCTCGCCCACCGACTCCACTTCCAGACCGGACGCTCCGACGCCCTCCCGTACAAGGACGCCATCTTCGACGTCACCGTGGGGGAGATCGGGCTGGCCAACCACTGTGAGCCGGCGGACGCGGTGCGGGAGCTGGTGCGCGTCACAAAACCCGGCGGCTTCGTGGTGCTGGTGCAGCTCGTCTGGAAGGCGCCGGTGGACGAGGAACGTCGTCGTGTCCTGGCGCAGCACCTGGGCGCGCGCCCCCTCATGCTGGTGGAGTGGAAGCGCCTCCTGAGGGAGGCGGGGGTGGAGGACCTGCATACCGAGGACTGGTCGGACGACGAGACGGCGTTTCGCCCCCGCGCCGCGAAGCCGTTCCCCGACTTCGCGGAGCTCTTCAGCCTGCCGGAGAAGATCGGGATCCTCCGGAGGGCGTGGAGCCGCTGGGGCTGGCATGGCGTCCGGAGCGTGCTGGAGCGGGAGAGGGAGGTCCACCGCCTCCTGACGAGGGAACGCGTTCTGGGGTTGGATCTCATCAAGGGGCGGCGTGCGCCGGCGGCCTCCGGGGACGGGGAGAGCGACGGCGCTGGCGCGACGGACGTCGCCGCCGCGGCTGCCACCGCGGCCCCCGACCCCGGCGCCGCCGGGACGACGCCCGCCACCACCGCATCGTCGTCCGGAGGAAACGACGCCGACGGAGGGAAGGATCCGCCACCGGCGGCGCCCGACACACCCGAGACGGCGGGCCTGCCGCTCTTCGGAGGAGAGGAGAACACGTGAGTCTGCCGCTGCTGTGCACCGAGGAAGGCGTTGCCCGCGTCCAGGAGGCGCTCCGGGAGTCGGAGCTGGACGGGTGGCTCCTCTACGAGTTCCACGGACTCAACCCCATCGCGCTCCGCATGCTGGGGCTCGGCAAGACGACGCGGCGCGGCTTCGTATGGATCCCCGCCGAAGGGGAGCCCCGGGCGCTCATCCATGCCATCGAAGCTTCTTCGTGGCGCCACTGGCCCTTCCAGCGGGAGAGCTACGCGTCGTGGCGCGAGATGGAGGAGCGTCTAGCCGGGCTTCTGGAGGGCATGCAACGGATCGCCATGGAGGTGTCTCCCGGCGCCGTGGTACCCACCCTCGACTACGTGCCGGCGGGCATGGCCGGGAAGATCCTGGAGCAGGGCGTGGAGATCGCCAGCTCGGGAGACCTGGTTTCGCGATTCCACTCCGTCTGGACCCCCGAGCAGCGCCAGCGGCACCGCAGGGCGGCGGAGATCGTGGCCGACGTGGCTCGCCGCGCCTTCCAGCGGGCCGCCGCAGCCGTGCGCGACGGCCGCCCCACCACCGAGGGTGCGCTCTCGGACTGGATCCGCGACGAGCTTCGCGGGGCGGGTCTGGTGGTGGGTCCCGACTGCATCGTGGCCATCGGTCCCCGGGCCTCCGATTCCCACTACGCGCCGGAGGGGGCGGGAGAGACCATCGGCGAGGGCGAGCTGCTGCTCATCGACCTGTGGGGCTCCTTCGAGGGCGGCGTCTATGCCGATCAGACGTGGATGGGAGTGCTTGCCGCCGAGCCCGACGCCCGCGCCCGGGGAATCTGGGAGGCGGTTCGCGACGCCCGCGACGCCGCGGTGAGCTTCCTCCGGGAGCGTTTCGACGCCGGCGCGGAGGTGCGCGGCTACGAGGTGGACGACGTGGCACGCGGCGTCATCGAGGAGCGGGGCTACGGGCCCTACTTCGTGCACCGCACCGGCCATTCCATGGACGTGGATCTGCACGGGAGCGGGCCGAACCTGGACAACCTCGAGACCCGGGATGACCGCGTGCTGGTGCCGGGTGTGGGGTTCTCGGTGGAGCCGGGCATCTACATTCCGGGCGAGATCGGCGTGCGCAGTGAGATCAACGTGCACTGGAGTGCGTCGGGCCCGGAGGTGACGCCCGTCCAGCCGCAGTCCGAGATCTTCGCCCTCCTGGCCGACGACTGACGGGGGAGGGGCGGGCTCCTTGAGCGACCGCGTGGAGGTGGCGCTGCCCCTCCCCATCCACCGCACCTTCACCTACCGGGTGGACGGGGGGCCGTGTCCGCCGCCCGGCACCCGCGTGCTGGTGCCCTTCCGGCGCACCGAGATGGTGGGCTACGTGGTGGGCGCCGGCCAGGAGGGGCCCATCAAGGGGCTCCGGAGCGTGCTGGCGGTGCTGGACCGGGAGCCGTCGGTGACGCCCGACGTACTGGCGCTCTGCCGGTGGATGTCGGAGTACTACGTCGCGCCGCTGGGCCTCGCCATCCGCACGGCGCTTCCCGCGATGCTCTCCGACGCCTCGCGGCACATGCTCTCCGCGCGGGTGCGTGGTGTGGTCCCGGCGGATCTCCGCCCGCGGGAGCGTCGGGTGCTGGAGGCGCTCCTGGAGCACGCCGAGCCGCGCAGGGCGGCGACGGTGCGGAGGGAGCTGGGGATGGGATCCATCTGGCGGGAGGTCCGGTCGCTGGAGGCGCGGGGTCTCCTCCACCATGAGGTGGTGCCTCCTCCACCCCCTGCCGTTCGCACCCGGAAGGTGGTGCGGCTGGTGCGCGAGCTGGGCACCCTCCAGCTCCAGGACGAGGTGTTCGGCCGGGCGCGTCGGCAGCGGGAGCTGTACACGCTGCTGGCCGAGGCGGGCGGCGCCCAGGAGCTGCTGGAGCTCCAGCGCCATCACGGGTTCGCGCGCTCGGTGGTGCAGGGTCTGGTGGACAAGGGCCTGGCGGTGGTGGAGGACGAGGAGCGGATGCGCGATCCGTTCGCCGAGGCGGCGCCCCCGCCGGCGCAGCGGCTCACACCGACGGCGGCGCAGCGCCGCGCCATCGATGCGGTGGTGGGCGCGCTGGACAGCGGCGGGGACGGCCGACCCTTCCTCCTCTACGGCGTCACGGGCTCGGGGAAGACGCTGGTCTACATCGAACTCCTCCGGGCGACCCTTGCCCAGGGGCGGAGCGCCATCGTGCTGGTGCCGGAGATCGCGCTCACTCCGCAGACGGTATCTCGCTTTCGCGCGGAGTTCGGAGATGCCGTGGCGGTGCTCCATTCACGCCTCTCCGACGGGGAGCGCTTCGATGCCTGGCGGCTCCTTCGCTCCGGCGAGCGTCGCATCGCCGTGGGGGCGCGCTCGGCGCTCTTCGCGCCGCTCCCCCGCCTGGGGGTCATCGTGGTGGACGAGGAGCACGAGGGGAGCTACAAGCAGGCGGAGAGCCCCCGCTACCATGCCCGCGATCTGGCGGTGGTGCGCGCCCGCGAGGTGGGTGCGGTGTGCGTGTTGGGGAGCGCCACGCCATCGCTGGAGAGCTGGCGGAACGTGCAGCGCGGCAAGTTCGGTCTCCTGGAGCTTCCGGAGCGCGTCGGGAGCGCCCGCCTCCCGGAAGTGAGGTTGGTGGATATC
>WGEM01000487.1 GCA_015492755.1 Gemmatimonadota bacterium
CTCAACGGGAGCGGCCGTTCCGGCGCGCTGGCCACGCCCGAATTCTTCAGTGCGCAGGGTCTGGAGCGCATCCCCGACAAGGGGCCCCTCTCGGTGAGCGTGCCCGGCGCCGTGGCGGCGTGGGTGGACGCGCACGCCCGGTACGGCACCATGCCGCTGGAACGCCTCCTGGCGCCCGCCATCCGACTGGCGCGGGACGGATTCCCCGTCTCGAAGCGCCTCCGCCAGGACTTCCTGGCTCAGGGCGGTGACCTGAACGAGGCGGGTCGGGCGCTCTACCTGCCGGGCGGCGGGGTCGCTCTTTAGGAATCCGGCGCTGGCGACCACGCTGGAGGCCATCGCCCGGGGCGGCAAGGAGGCCTTCTACCGCGGCAGCGTCGGACGACGCCTGGCGGACTTCGTGGCCCGCCAGGGCGGCCACCTCAGAGCCGAAGACTTCGCCGCCCACACCTCCACCTGGGTGGATCCCCTCCACGCCCCCTACCAGGGACACACCTTCTACGTCCTGCCCCCCAACACCCAGGGCGTCACGCAGCTCGCCTACATGACGATGGCGGCGGCGCACCCCCTGAAGGAGATGGGGCACAACTCGGCGGACTATCTCCACACGCTCATCGAGCTGAAGAAGCTGGCCTTCGCCGACCGGGACCGCTGGGTGGCGGATCCGGAGAAGGCGGAGGTGCCCGTGGCGCGCCTTCTCGACCCGGACTACCTGCGCCGGCGGGCGCGGACGGTGGATCCCCGGCGCGCCGCAGGAGAGGTGGCGCCCGGCATCGGGAGCGAGCCCGGCACCGGCGCTACCTCCGGCGCGGCGGAGCGCGACGACTCCGGAGACACCGTGTATCTCACCGCGGTGGACCGCTACGGCAACGCGGTGAGCTGGATCCAGAGCCTCTTCGCAGGCTTCGGCTCCGGGCTCCTCGAGCCGGAGACGGGCGTGCTCCTCCACAACCGCGGCTCGCTCTACACCCTGCAGGAGGGACACCCCAACCAGGTGGCACCCCGCAAACGCCCCTACCACACCCTCACCCCCATGCTGGCGCTGCGGGACGGCGCCTTTGCCTTCACCGTGGGCACGCCTGGCGGAGACAGCCAGACACAGTCGCTCCTCCAGATCGTGAACAACCTCCTCCTCTTCGGGATGACCCCTCAGGAGGCCATCGAGGCGCCGAGGTTCCGCTCCTACGCCGGACTGCGCGTGGCGCTGGAGAATCGCGTGCCGCTGGCGGTGCAGGGGGAGCTGGCCCGGCGCGGCCACCGATTCCGCATCGTGGACGGCTGGACCGCCACCTTCGGGGGGGCCCAGATGATCCTCCGGGAGCCGGAATTCGGAACGCTCACCGCCGCCGCAGACCCCCGGAGGGAGGCGTATGCCCTCGCCTACTGAGGAGCGCCGGCGCCCCGGCCTCTTCGTGGGGATCGGCGCCTTCCTGGCCGGCTCAGCGGTTGCGCTGGGTGCGCTGGGGGCCCACGCGCTGGCGGACGTGCTGGGCGCCGACATGGAGACGTACCGCATCGCGATGCAGTATCAGCTCGTGCACGGCGTCGCCCTCACCGTGGTGGGTGTCCTCCTGGGCCGTGAGGACCGGGCGGCCTACCGCCTGGCAGGATGGCTCTTCGTGGCGGGCACGGTGCTCTTCAGCGGGAGCCTCTACCTCCTGACGCTCCGGGGCCCGGGTCCCTACTGGCCGCTGACGCCTGCGGGGGGCGTCACCTTCGTGGTGGGCTGGCTGACGCTGGCGTGGGGCGCGCTGGTGGACGAAGACGCCGACGATACCCCCGCGTCGAGGTCCGGTGGGTGACGCCACGCGCGATGCCCGCGCGCTCCTGGCGGACGCGCGCCGGGTGGTGGTGCTCACCGGCGCGGGAATGTCCGCGGAATCGGGCGTACCTACGTTCCGTGGTGAGGACGGTCTCTGGAAGGATTTTCGCCCCGAAGAACTGGCCACCCCGGAGGCCTTTGGTCGCGATCCCTGTCTGGTGTGGGAGTGGTATGCCTGGCGCCGTCGGCTCATCTCGGCGTGTGCGCCCCATGAGGGCCACCGTGCGCTGGCGCGACTGGGGCTCCGGCAGCGCGTGCCCACCGTGGTGACGCAGAACGTCGACGGCCTCCACACCCGCGCAGCGCGCGAGGTGTCCCCAACGGATCCGCCGCCGGAGGCGTCGCTCCCGCTGGAACTCCACGGCGCCATCCACCGCGACCGCTGCACCCGCTGCGGCCGAAGGAGCGAAGGCACGCACGCCATCGACGCGTCGCACCCCCACCACCTTCCCCGGTGCGCGGCGTGCGGCGGCCTCCTGCGCCCCGACGTAGTGTGGTTCGGCGAGGCGCTGGACCCGGGCGTCCTCCAGGAGTCCTTTCGACTGGCGCGGGAGGCCGACGTCTGCCTCGTGGTGGGTACCAGCGCGGTGGTGCACCCCGCCGCCTCCCTCCCCCTGGCCACGGTGGAGGCGGGTGGGCGGATCGTGGAAGTGAACCCCGACGAGACGCCCCTGAGCCGCCTGGCCGCCGTCCGCGTCCGGGGCGGCGCCGCCGAGACGCTCCCCGCCATCCTGGAGGAGCCGTGACGGGCAACATCCACCCCCTCACCGGCGTATCATGAAGCGTCACCCCGGTCTCCGAAGCACCTCCCACGCAACGCGTTCAATGATCCCTCCGCGCCGCCTGACCCTCCTGTCCCTCCTCCTGGTCCTCGCCCTCCCGGCCTGCGGCGGAGACGGACCCACGCCGCCCGACGGCCCCACGGTGGCCTCGGTGGTGGTGACGCCGACGAGCCCCACGCTGGAGGTGGGAAAGACGCTCCAGATGAGTGCCATCGCGCGGGACCCCAACGGGGGCACCGTCACCGGCGTCACCGTGACGTGGACCAGCAGCGACGCTGCCGTGGCTTCGGTGGACGCGAAGGGCCTGGTCACCGGCGTTGCGGCGGGCGCAGCAGCCATCACCGCCACCGTCGCCGGCGTGGCGGGCTCGCAGGTGGTGACGGTGGTGCCGGACCAGTGCGACAACGCCGTCACGGTGGTGCTGGATCCGGGTGAGCACCAGGCGTACCCCGCCACCGAGTGCCTCTTCCTCCCCTCGGGGAGCGCCGGCGACTACTACCGGTTGGCGGTCTACCGCCCCACGCAGGTGGAAAACCCTTCCGACGTCTCCGACATCACGGTGGAGACTTCTGCGGTGAGCAGCGCGTCGCAGACCACCGCCGCGGTGGCGCCGCCGCCCGCGAGGGCGGCCTCGCCTCCCGCGTCCGGCGCGGCGGGGCTGGAGTCCGACGACGCGCCCCGTCTGGACGGGACCCGCCTCCTCCGTGACGTGGAGCTCAAGCGCAGCACCAGCCGCTTCCACATGCAGATGCTGGAGCGGGAGATCCGGGAGCGCGGACCGGGGCCCGACGGTGTGCTCCGGCGCGAGGCCGCCGCGCTGCGCGCCGACGAGCCCCGGCGCGCCGATCCCCCTGCGCGGCTGGAGCTCACCAGCCAGTTCTCGTGCTCCGCCTCGCCGGTCCCGCAGACGCTGGTGGCCTTCAACGACGACATCGCCTTCTACCAGGACAGCGCCCAGCGCGTCACGAAGCCCATCGCGGTGAGCTCGGCGCAGGAGATCCTCGACTACTACGACGCCTACGTGAAGGACATGATCCCGCAGTACTGGGGAACGGTGACGGACCTGGACGGAAACGGGCGCGTCCTGGTCACCACCTCGCCGGCACTGGGCGACTCGGTGGCGGCGGCCATCTTCACCGGCGATCTCCGCACGTCGGGCTCCTGCGCCGCCTCGAACCAGGGTGAGGTGATCTTCTACAACGTGGATCTCATCCTAGACATGGAGGACCTGAGCAACCCGGGATACCTGGCGCTCCCCACGCTGGCGCACGAGATGAAGCACCTGGTCTCCATCTACAACCGCTTCGCCGCCGGCGCCTCGCTCTCACCACTCTGGATCGAGGAAGGAACCTCCGAGATCAGCGCCGAGATGTCGTCGCGCATCGCGTGGGCGGCCAACGGCGGGCCCGCGCCGGGGGAGGTGATCACCCGCGACAAGATCCTGGCCACCCTCTGCAGCGGCGGGAGCTGCAACTTCACCAAGGAGACGTGGGGCGTGGTGGACATCCTGGCCAACGCCATCGTGCAGATCTCCACCCACCCCAACTCCCTCATCGTCAATCCCAACGGCGCCCACGAGTTCCACTCCATCTACGCGTCGGGGTGGCACTACCACCGCTTCCTGGGCGACGCCTTCGGCAATGCGTCGTCCCCCATGGGAGATGCCCCCTTCTTCAAGGAGATGGTGGACTCCACCACCGCCAGCGGCACCGCGGCACACGCGCAGCTCACCGGCCGCTCCTTCGACCAGCTCTTCGAGGATCTGGTGGTGGCCATGAGCCTCCACCAGACGGAAGCCCCGCCTCCGGCCCGGGCGTTCTCCACCTGGGACTTCGTCTCGTCGGCGCAGATCTTCGCCGCGCCGGCGGTGCTGGATCCCCCAGGAACCTACCCCTGGCCACGCACCGCCGACGCCAGCAGCGGTCAGCTCTACGATCCCTTCGGTACACACAGCTACACGGGCAAGATCGGACCCGCAGGGATGCACTTCTATGACTTCCAGTCCACGGGGTCGGGCTCGGGGATGGAGGTGACGGTGACGGTGGACGAGCCCGCCCGGGTCATCGTCACCCGGATTCGCTGACCTCCTCCCGTCCCCCGGCCAGAACCCCGGCCAGCACGGGCGCGTCCACGTTCCCGCCGGAGGCCACCACCACCACGGGCGCCTCCTCCGGCGCTACGTCATCGCCCGGCCAGGCGCCTGCCAGGAGCGCCGCCAGCGCCACGGCCCCACCCCCCTCCAGCACCAGCCGGAGCGCCCGAACGGCGTGGCGCATGGCGTCGGCGATCGCCCCCGCATCCACGGCGGCATGCTCGGCCACCAGGTCGCGTACCAGGCGGTACGAATAGCGGTTGTCC
>WGEM01000488.1 GCA_015492755.1 Gemmatimonadota bacterium
GCCTAATGCCGTGGAACTCCCGGTGGACGCGAACGAGCCAGAGACGACTCCGGACCGGCCCCTGCGCGTGCTCTTCACCGGTCGTATCTCCAGCGAAAAATCGCTGGAAACGCTCGTGGAAGCCGCGAAGATCGTGGCGACGCACCTCTCCCCACCGACGCATGAGACCGCCGGCCCGGGGCACCGGATCACCGTGCGCATCGTGGGCGGACCTTCCCCACAGCGAGACGCCACCCCCCGGCTTCTCCCCCTTCTCGAAGACCTTCCGCAAGGACTCGAGATCGAGCTCCCCGGCGAGGTGTCCGACCCGGCGGCGGAGTACCGGGACGCGGACGTCTTCGTGCTCCCGTCCGTGTCCGAAGGCATGAGCAACGCGCTGCTGGAGGCCATGGCCCACGGTCTCGTGGTCGTGGCATCGGACATCCCTGAAAACCGGGCGGTCATCGAGCACAACGTCTCCGGGCTTCTCTTTCCGCAGGGGGATGCCCGGGCTCTCGCCGAGCTTCTCTTCCGCATCAGGGAGGACCGGATGCGTGGGGGGCAATGGACCCGAGCGCTGCGCCGCGGTGCGCGGGCGCGCGCGGAAACGGCGTTCTCACCGCAGGTGGTGGCCGCGCAGCTCTCCGCTCTCTATCACGAACTCACACGGCCCAACGCCTGAGCCACCGCTTCATCGGCCGCCCTGGACGTGATTCGAGATCGATCAGGTGGTACGGGACGGACCCGAGCCCTCCGCGGGGACGAGGACGAGGTTCAGGTAAGGCAGAAGGCCCCAGTCGGGCGTACCCACGCTCAACAGGCGTATGCTCCACCCGAGGACCGCCCACCCGATACGCTTCAGGGGTGTCGTTCCGATCTCGGTATAGCGATGGAGTGGCAACTGGGCCGGATCGGACGGATTCGGGAACACGTAGGCGTCGGGTACGCGCTCCGTGAGGAAGCCCCCGGTATCGAAGATCTTTCGCAGTGTGCGAAAGCTCCTGTAGTACACGTCCCACGTCCCGTCCGCCGAAAGGGGGTACCGCACGCCCTTCCTGTCCAGCCACCATGTCGCGACCCGCCTGGGGAGCAGCGGCAGAAGGGGGAGACCGGTATGATCGTCCGTCCACTGGAGACGGTTCGGCACGACGACATGAACGAGACCCGCACAGACCCTGCGAATCTCAGGCAACAAGGAACGCAATACGCTGTCAGACAGGTGCTCCACGACTACATGGAGATGCACCACGTCGAAGTGGGCATCCGGAAACGGGAGCGTGCGGGGTGATGAGCGAACGAACATTCCTTCCGGCAAGCCGTTGTCCCGAGCGAGCATCCGCGCCAGCTCGAGATGCTCGTCATGCACGTCCGCACCCATGGCGTCGGCCCCCAGCCTCCGCATGAGAACCGTGAGTTCCCCGGTGCCGCAACCGAGGTCGAGCACCCTGAGCGGCCGTGAAAGACCAAGACGGCTTTTCAGATAGGACAGCAGGCCGCGCATCCACTCCACGTAGTCCTGATCCGTCACACCCAGCTTCGACAGTCGCCCAGCTCGTGCCGCCTCATAGACCCACGTGCCCTTGGCGGCCTGAAGCGCCGCGTCGGCAGCGGGGAGAAACGTCTCATGCGCCAGTACGATCCTAGCCACGGAGCACATCCCCGATGACCTCTTCGAACGCGTCCGTCGCATTCGACCACGAGTATCGCTTCGCGGTGGCCACCCCGCCGGACACCAGAACTCGGCGGAGGTCGTCGTCCTGCAGGATCCGCCGCACCGCTTCGGCCAGCGCTTCCTCGTCTCCCGGCGGAACCAGCAGACAGTTCTCGCCGTGCCGCGCGTAGGCACGGCATCCCTCGTGACGGGTGGTGACCACCGGGCATCCGGCGGCCATCGCCTCCAGGGCTGGCAAACCCCACCCCTCGGCGAGCGATGCGCACACGAACACTCGGGCTCCAGCGTATTCGCGAGCCAGCTCCGCATCGCTCAGATCACGAAGCACCCGAGGCGGCTCCACACCCGGAGGAAGGAGCGCTTCGCCGGCTCGCGACACGACCGTGACAGGGACCCGGTGGCCGGTCTCCCAGAGCCGGGCCATCGCCCGCCTGAACACGGGCCACCCTTTGCGCTCGATGGGATCGCCCACAAACAGAATTCCCTCCGGCTCGGGACTTGCGGGCCGGTAGAACACCTCTTCGAGCCCGGAATGGATCACGTGAACCTCCGGAGCACCGCCCGGCGCGACGTACCGTGCACACGCTTCGGACACCGCCACGACTCGTTGCGCCAGTGCTCGCCCGTGTGCGACGAGCCAGCTCTCCCAGCGAAGACCCTCGAACATCAGCGGATAGTCCTGCTGGAGCCAGATGACCCCTCGCCCCCCCCTGAGTGCAGACAGCATCCAGGCCAGAGGCAGCGTAGGTGTCCAGGTGGCCACGACGACGCCCGGGTCGTGCTCCACCCGGGAGACGAGTGCCGCACCCGCACGAACGTAATCGAACTTCGAGGACGGGAAGGGACGTCGGGCCAGGTTGAGGAGCGGGAGTCGGTCATAGAACTGGAGCGACCGCGGGTGCGAGATGCTCACCAGGCGAACGTCGTACCCTCGTGACGCCAACGCCGTGGCGTATCGACCGATGACCCGATCACCCCCCGTGTTGTCGGGGCGCCCCAGGAGGAACGTCACCCGGGCACGGCCTCTCCTCTGCTCGGTGTCCAACGTCCCGCTCGCCGAGTTCAGGGGCTGGTTCTCCTTTCGCATCCTCGCCACGTCACTCCCTCAACCAACTACGCATCCAGATCCTCGGCACCCGCAAGTCCCGAATGCACTGGATCGGACTCTCCGACCAGGCCGCAGCGAGGCATCTCCGTGCCTCACGCCCGGATCCTTCCCCGAAGTGGGTCGCTGCAGCGTGGATGAGGAGCGTGGCACGGCTACGCGCGCGAAGGGAGCGCGACCCCTCCACTCCCGACCCTTCCACTTCAAGTTCCGCAGCGTATCTGCCAAACATCCGGTCATGGGCGAGCAACATGCTCCGCTCCATACCGGCGGCGTTCGCCATCGTATTCCCGGAGTGCTTGCGAAGGAGGACCGTCTCGTCGTCCATCTGGTGCCCATCGCCCCGCGCCAGGATTCGAGCGACCAGGAGCCAGTCCTCCGACCCGGCCAGGTCGCGGGCCTCATCGAAGCCGCCCACGGAGTCGTAGGCCACACGCCGGAACGCCACCGCGGAAGGGGGAAGCACGCAACGCCCCCGTAGAAAGCTCTCCAGTCGCACGGGGCCCGGGCGCTGTCTTGTGAGCAGCCTCTGTGGCGTAAGGTCCGGCGCGCACGCCCGTGCCCGGGTACTGATGAACGAGGCACCCGGATGAGCGGATGCGCCCCGGACCAGGACCTCCACGTGATGGGGAAGGAGGACGTCATCCGAGTCGAGGAAACAGAGGAGCTCCGCCTCGGGCACTTCCCTCGCCCCACGGTTCCGGGCCGCACCGCGCTCCAGGTTCTCCTGACGGACCAGGATGATCCGATCTCCGAACCACCGCGCAAGCGCGTCGTACGTCCCGTCGGTGGATCCGTCGTCCACCACGACGACGTCGGCTGGAACGGACTGATTCAGTGCACTCCGCACCGCATCACCCACGAACTCACGCCGGTTGAAGGTCGGGATGACGACAGCCACCCTCATAGCGGTTCCTCATCGGTGTCGGCTTCCAACGCGCTCAGGATCTGGTCATACCGGCGGCCGTCGTCCCCGCGCCCTATCAGCGGAAGGAGTCTGCGGCGGACACGGTACCCGAGTCTCTGCGCGGCGCGAATCGCGTCTGCGTGAACGCGTCCATAGTGCGCCTCGAGAAACCGGTCCTGCGCCGCGTGCGTGCGGCGGACACGCCAGGCGGGTTCCCGGAGTCCCGCGCTCCGGTTTCCGTGGTGCACCACCTCGGCGGACGGGAGAAACCGCACCGGGAATCCCGCCTCACGGAGACGCCAGCACCATTCCATGTCTTCGCCGAACAGCTCGTATTCTTCCGGAAGGAGGCCGGCCGCGTCCAGGGCACGCCGGGGTACCGCGAGAAAGGCACCGATTGCCCACTCCACGGTGCACTCCGAATCGTGGTCCCAGTACCCACCCCAGAGTAATCGGCCCCTCCACGAGCGTGGGAGCAGGCGGTGGAGGTACACGGCCTCGATGAGGTCGCGGCCGAGACCGGGGAACCGGAAGCATGAGGGCTGCAGCGTGCCGTCGGGATTCAGGAGACGTCCCGCTACGGGCCGGCACCACCTGGCCGCAGCGTCGATCACAGCATCGAGGGCTCCCTCGAGCACCTCGGCATCACTGTTGAGCAGGATCACCACGTCTTCCGACGTGTGCTCGATGGCCTGATTACACGCTCGCGCAAAGCCCAGATTCGCCTGGTTACGAATCAGCGTTGTCGTCGGGAACTCCTCCGCCACCATATCGGCACTGCCGTCCGCGGACGCGTTGTCCACGACGAATACGCGGTACGGGCCCGACGGTGGATAGGACTCGACAGAGCGCAGACACGCCCGAAGAAACTCGCGGGTGTTCCAGTTCACGATGACCACGGCGGCGGACGGACTCCGCGGGTTCCGACCGACGTCACCCATGGTGCCGCTCCCGACTTCGGAACGCGCAAGCCTCGTGGGAGCCTGTCCGCCCCTCCACCAGCTCACCCATGGCCGTGTTCAGGGATTCCACCACGCGGTCAGGGTGGTAGTTCGTACGAGCCTCTCGACGCAACGCCGATGCGAGCGCGCGCGCCCGATCCGGCGTCGTGAGAAGCTCCACCGCGGCATCCGCCATCGCGCGCCAGTTCCGGTACGGGACGAGGTGCCCGGTCTTGCCCGGACGGATGATCTCCGGATGCCACTCGAAATCGTACGCCACCACCGGAGCTCCCGTCACCGCAACCTCCAGCAGCGCGTAACCCCCGTGCGGGACGAGGACCACCCCTGCGCATCCAGCGGCGCCTGCGACTTCTTCGGGCCGTGCCTGTACGATGAACACGTCCCGTCCGGCACCGGCTTCATCGGCCACCGTCTCCACGTGCCGGCGGAGGGCCCCTTCGCCGCCCAGGACCACCAGTTGCCGCCCGGGTACGCGCTCCCGAATCCGAAGGAAGGCGCGGATGAGGTCATCGGCGTACTTCTCAGGGCTCAGGCGTCCGATGTACACTACCGGGGCAGGGTCTCTCACCCCGACCCGACCGAGGAAGGACGTGTCAGGAGTCAGCTCGAAGAAGGAGCGCTCCACCCACCTGGGATGAACCTTGATCCGCTCCGGCGCCGCACCGCACTCGATTGCGTAGCCTTCGTAATAGAGACAATCCGTGTTCACACGGTCCGCCTGACGCAGGACCCGGTCCTGAAGAAAAAACGCAAGGGGAACGGGAAGGCCCTTCACCGGGCGTTGGCGCGCGGCGTACCACGACTGCCTGTAGTGCGACACCAGGTTCACCACCAGCGGGATCCCATATCTGCGCCGGAGGATCAAGCCGGCTGCACCCGAAAGAAACGGGTCCGTGACCTGCACCACCGAGGGTCGGATATGCTCGGCCAATCCACAGATCTCTCTCAAACCGCCGACGATACGGCGTACCTTCGTCCATCCGGATCCGCCGGAGCCGTCGCCGCCGCTGATCTCATGCACCGTCAACCATGGGCGAGGGTGGAACACCCTGTGCTCGGGCACCCTGAAGAAGACATAGTGCACTGACGAGAATATCGATCTGCACACCGATGCCTCCAGCCGCCCCCAGGCGTTCCGTCGCACCACCGCCGACTCCCAGTCCCCGGTGGAAATCACCATGAGGGAGCGCGTCATGCCCCCGCCTCGGTGAAGGCTATGCAGGAGGCACCCCACCCCACACCCGCACCGTAGAGCTCATGGACCCCTCGAGCGGTCGGGAAGGTGACCCATCGCCCAGAGGCGTGCACGACTCCGTCGCCTGATCTTGGCTCGTTCCTCCGAGGAGCGCCTCGCGATCCACGCCGCCACGCCATGTGCCGCAAATGTGAAGAACAGCGGCATGACCTGCGCGCGATGCCTGTATGCGGTGCCGAAGTTGCCCTCCACCAGCGCGTAGCTGGAGACGACGAGCATGAGGACGCTGAAGACGACAACCGCATCACGATGCTGCGGCTTCAGACTCTGCCTGATTCCCGCAAGCGTAAACGGTGCGATGGAGTACCACAGGAGCACCTCCGGTAAGGTGAGTACCTGCAGGGTGCTCCGGATGGCCCACGGGAAGGGCGCAAAGAGAAAGAAGACGAGTCCGATGGGGAGATACCGCAGGGCGTCCCCGGCACCACGAATCTCCACGTCCACGCCGTAGGCCGATCCCGCTAGGCCGCCGCGGAAATCACCTTGCAGCCCCCTCCGGAGCGTCTCGGCGTGCTGGAAGGGGTCACGGAGCACCTCGGGTCCGAACACGCCGCTCTGCTCCAGCGTCAACGTCAACCCCAGCACCGCCGCCGTACCGATGACGAGTGTCGACGCCATGCGATCCGGACGGAGCGCCATGACCATCCCCAACCCGACTCCGGCCATGACCAGGAAGCCCATGTAGTCCCGCAGGGTACTCAGCAGCACAGCGCCTCCCACGAACAGGACCACATCGACAAGGTTGAGTGAGCGATATGAGCGCACCGCGAGGAAGACGAGGAACACCACCAGGCAGGTGGTCAGGGAGTCGCGGACGTTCAGCACCGACCAGAGGACCATGGACGGGAACGCCGCCACCAGCAGGGAAGCGATCCTCGCCGCCTTCACTCCGAAGCATCGCCGGGTCAGAAAATAGGTGAATACTGCAGTCCAGAGAGACGCGAAGGCGTTGAGCACAACGACAAACCAGGTCGGGTCGTCGAGCAACTTGATTGCCAGAGCGTTCAGGTAGGCGTACCCCGATTGCCACTGATCCACGATCTCGGGCCGGGGCCCTCCCTGCCAGAATCGCACGATCGAAAGCCCCTGAGCGTAGTAGGAGGCGGTGTCCGGAGCGAAGAGAATCGGGTCGAGGACTCCATAGATCAGGAACGCCACGAATCCGCGCAGAGCCCCCGCCAGTACGAGCATCCGGACCAACCACCGGCGCTGCGCCACGTCCTTTTCGCGCCGCAGCAGAAGGAGCGTGAGGCCGAACAGGAACATCGCCTCGAGCGTCAGGGGCAGGACCACTCCGGGCTTGCCCACGAGCAGTCCGCCCAGGACGAAGGCGGCCGCCACCACCGCGCCGGCGAGACCGAGCACTGGTGCCCTACGCCTCATTCCCACACCCCCCGCGCCCGACGAAGCACGACCAGCGGGGCCACGTATGCGGGTAGGAGTCCGGGAGAAGGAGCGGGTGCGTGCATGGGTTATGTAACCTAAACGCCCGTTCCAGCCCCGGCACCCCCCGCC
>WGEM01000489.1 GCA_015492755.1 Gemmatimonadota bacterium
GGACGGGGACGAGGCGCCCATCGACCTGCACATCGAGGTGGAGGACGCGGCGCACCGCACCGCCAGGGTGCGCCTCTCCGACTACGGTCCCATCCGCCGGCCGCTGGAGACCTACATCCTCCGGCGCCGCGACCAGGAGCGGGAGCGCTATCCCCAGACCTGGGAGCTCATCCTGCAGAGCTATTCGATCCCGCTCTCCGACTTCGTGGAGGCGAACCCGGATCTGGATCTCCGCCAGCTCCGCACCGTCCGCTTCGTGTTCGACATTGCGCCTGCCGGCGAAGTGGCCATCGACGACATCGGCTTCAGCGAGATGGATCCCGCCTTCTGGGCGGTGCGGGTGCCGCGGGGGGACGGCGGTCACTTCGCCCGGAAGCGCACGCCGTCCATCCCCTGAACAACGGCGTCCTGCGTCCAGAGCTCGACCCACGTGCGCCGCCTACTCCTTTACTCGGACTGGCTCCTATAGATTGGAGAGCCCTCCCGACGACGTCGGCGTCTCCGGCGTCCAACCGTGTCCGTTGACCCGCAGGCGAACGATGCCGAGAGAAGTTCCCCTGAACCGGGTGGTGGATCTCACCGACCCGGCGCGCAACGTCATCTTCAACATGACCGTCGATCAGGCCCGCGAGCTGGTGCGCACGGGGCCTGCCGGAGCGGTGGAGCGCATCGACGGCTCCTTCGCGCTGGTGGCGGTGGACGGGATCCGGGTGCGGATGGCGCGCTCCATGGACCGGCCGCTGCGGCACTTCATCGCCAAGCTGGAGGACGGCCCGTGCCTCGTGGTGGCGGACCGCATCGACGAGATCCACGCCTGGCTGGTGGAGCAGGGCCTGGAGGATCAGTTCAACCCGTACTACACGCGGATGGTGCCGGCCCACTGGGTGACGGAGCTGCAACTGGTGGGCTGTCCGGACCCGGTACCCACGCACGAGCGCTTCTTCGATCCCCCCCGGGGCGACGCCGCCGACGACGTGGAGGCGCTGGGCGAGCGCTACGTTCGCGCCACGTACGAGGAGATCCGGAAGTGGCTGGACGCGCGCGCGCCCGACGGCCCGCTGGGCGTGTGTTTCTCCGGTGGCATCGATTCCGGCGCCGTCTTCCTCCTGACGCTCCACGCGCTCCTGGAGCGTGGGGAGGCGCCCACGCGGCTGAAGGCCTTCACGCTGGCGGTGGATGGGGGCGGTGCCGACCTGGAGCGGGCCCGCGCGTTTCTGGACGCGCTGGGCATGGGCCTCTACCACGAGGTGATCGAGGTCTCGAAGGATGCGCTGGACTGGCGCGAGACGGTGCGCATCGTGGAGGACTACAAGCCGCTGGACATCGAAGCGGCCACCATGGGCATCGCGCTGCTGAAGGGGATCCGTGCCCGCTACCCGGAGTGGCGCTTCCTCCTGGACGGCGACGGGGGTGACGAGAACCTGAAGGACTATCCCATCGAGGAGAACCCGGAGCTCACCATCCGCTCGGTGCTCAACAACTCGATGCTCTACCAGGAGGGGTGGGGGGTGCACAGCATCAAGCACTCCCTCACCTACACCGGAGGGCTTTCGCGGAGCTACGCCCGGACGTATCAGCCGGCGCGCAGCTTCGGCTTCGAGGGCTTCAGCCCCTTCACCCAGCCCGAGGTGATCCGGGTGGCGGAGTCTATTCCCTTCATCGAGTGGACGGGCTGGGATCACCAGCGGCTCTACGCCCTGAAGGGGCAGCTCGTGTCCGCCGGCGTGCGGGCGGTGACGGGCCGTGAGATGCCCGTCTTCGAGAAGTGTCGCTTCCAGCACGGAGCGGGGCGTCCCGAGACGTTGCAGGGGGTCTTTCCGGAGGATCCCAGGGTGTACCGGCGGGCGTTCCAGGCGCTCTACGGTCTGTAGCGGGCCGGGAACGCACGACGTCGGGCAAAGTGGTGCCCCCGGGCGAGGCCACGCGCTGGATCCGCGGCCTCCGGCCGCCCAAGGAGGGCGGGCTGGATCCGTGGCGCCCGTACGGTGTGGAGGTGGAGGTGGAGTGGAGCCGGGCCGGCACGCTGGACCCCACCGGTACGGTGTTCATCACGAACCGCGAATGCCCCTTCACCTGCCTCATGTGTGACCTGTGGAAGTACACCACCGACACCTCGGTGCCGGTGGGGGCGGTGGACGCGCAGGTGGGAGCGGCGCTGGAGCGGATGGGGCCGGTGCGCCACCTGAAGCTCTACAATGCCGGCAGCTTCTTCGACGACCGGGCCATCAGCCCCGAGGACCGTGCGCGCATCGCGCGGCGGGTGGGTGCGCTGGACACCGTCATCGTGGAGTGCCACCCACGCCTGGTGGACACCCGCGCCGCCGCCTTCCGTGACGCCGCCGGCACCGCGGTGGACGTGGCCATGGGTCTGGAGACGGTGCACGAGGCGGTGCTGGAGCGCCTCAACAAGCGCATGACGCTGGACGACTTCGCCCGGGCCACGGAGCGGCTCCTGGAAGACGGAATCCAGGTGCGTGCGTTCATTCTGGTGCGTCCCCCCTACCAGAGCGAGGCAGAGGGCCTGGAGTGGGCGTGTCGGTCGCTGGAGTGGGCCTTCGCCCACGGCGTGGAGTGCTGCGTGCTCATCCCGACACGCGGCGGCAACGGAGTGCTGGAGGCGCTGGCGGCCTCGGGTGACTTCGCGCCGCCCCGCCTCGCCTCGCTGGAGGCGGCGCTGGAATTCGGGCTGGGCCTCGGGCGGGGTCGTGTCTTCGTCGACCTCTGGGACGTGGAGCGGGTGCCGGCGTGCC
>WGEM01000490.1 GCA_015492755.1 Gemmatimonadota bacterium
GGGCTACCTCACCGTGGAGGAGACCTTCGAGTTCGTGCCGGGCGAGATCCTAGGAGCCTGTCCGAGTAAGAGAGCGGGCCGCGTTGGGCGTGCCACGGCCCCGAATTCTAGACGGCGCGGCGACGGCGTAGCCCGAGCTACGTCCAGGAGCGCCAACGACGGAGGCGGGGCCGTGCCGCGCCCAACCCACAATCTTCGATGTCATGGTCCTGCAGGTGGACGGGCACGTGGTGGGTTCGCGGTTGATCCATCGTCGCTCCTCCTCGCCGTAGCGCTGCTACGCCTCGTCGGCGCTCCTTGACTGAACACGCGAACGCACCACGTGCGCGGCCCACTCCTTTACTCGGACAGGCTCCTGGAGGTGAAGCTGGACGCGGCGCCGGTGGAGATCGAAGGGCTCACGGTGGATCTCATCTCCCCCCGGGAGCTGGAATACCGCTCCACCGGGGTGCGCTACGACTTCATCGGACCCGATCTCATGCCCCGGTACCGCGAACGGTACCGGCGCATCACCGACATCCTCCGCGCGAGATTCCCGTCGGTGCGGGTGGTGGACTGGGGCACGCCCGGCGCGTCAGGGTTCTGTGTGCGGGGCACGCGGGGGTCGTCGACGCTGCAGGAGAGTAACTTCGGCTGCGCCCTCATGATGATCGACGGGCGCCGGGCAGACGGTGAGGAGGTGGTGGCCCTGGACCCCGACCATATCGCGTCCATCCGCTACATCCCCCGCATCGAGGCCCGCCTCCTCTACGGCGACCTGGGCCGCTACGGAGCGCTCCTCATCACCACCGTGGACGGGCGCGAGCACCGGCGTCGCTGACGCCCCGTTCAGAGCCGCCGGGCGAAGGTGCGATGCCAGTGGCGGTAGCGGCGCGCCAGTTGTGGGTGCGTCCGCTCCGCCATGGGAAGCCACACCGCCCCCACCTCGGCGTGGAGCTCCGGCCACGGGGTGAGGGGCTCCCGGAGGTGCTCGTGACGCAGGTGGTCCAGCCGCTCCGCCAGCGCCGCCAGGAGGGTGCCGGGATCCAGCAGGACCAGCCGTTCCACCAGATCCTCGTCGCCGGGGTGCGGCACCGCCGCCAGACGCTCCGGCAGCTCCGGCGCCACGTGGCGCACCTCCGCGTCAGAGGCTCGCCACTGGAGGTCCCGGCTCTCCAGGAGCATGGCGGTGGCCAGGACGTCGGCCCCCACCCTCCCCACGTCGTGCACCAGCACCAGCGCCGAGCGACCCGGGTGGAGGCACGCGGGGTGGTGGTCGTCGTCCAGGGCCATGAGCCTCCGAGCCATGGCCACCCGGAAGACCTCCTTCAGCCAATCCGCCTCCCCCTCCCCCAGCCCCAGACGCGCCGCCGCGCGACGGAGGGAGGCGGCCATCTGCGTAGCGCGGTCCACGTCGGGCGACATCGCCCTCAGCCCTCCTCGTGGGCGAGCGTCCTCCGGAAGTGCCGCAGCGTGAAGCGGAGCGCTTCCTCCAGCTCGGGCGTGGTGGCCTGGAAGGGGTGGGTGGCCTCGAAGGTGTGGCCCGCGCCCTCCACCAGGATCATGCGGGTCCGGGGGCCGGCGCGCGCCAACGCTCGGGCCTCCCCCACCGGAACGGTGAGATCCTCCGTCCCGTGCACCACCAGCCACGGAGCCTGCACCCGCTCCGCCGCGGCGAGGACGTCGAGGCGCTCCCGGTTGGCTTCGTAGTCCTCCAGGAGGGTGACGTCCAGAGGCATCTGCTGGCCGGTGCGGGTGTTGAGGATCCAGATGCGCCCGTCTTCACGCCACTGGCGGAGCGTCTCGTCGTCCCATCGCTCCCAGGTGGAGACGGCGGCCCACGTCACCAGCGCCGAGATCCGCGGGTCGTCCGCCGCCGCCAGCACCGACTGGCCTCCGCCCCGGCTGTGGCCCAGGAGGCCCACCGCCCGCGGCCGCAGCGGGAGGAGGTCACCCTCCAGGACGTCATCCACCACGGCGCGGAGCTCCGCCTGCTCGAGACTCAGCGTGTTGGATGCGAACGACTCCAGTTCGGTGAACGTCTCTCCGTCGGCGCCGATTCCGTTGCGGCTGAAGTTGAAGGAGATCACCGCGTGCCCCGCGGCGGCGAGACGGTCACAGACGTAGGGGAAGAAGCCCCAATCCTTGAACCCCTTGAAGCCGTGGACCACCACCACCGCCGAGCGGGGGGGAGGGCCCTCGGGAATCCGCACTTCCCCGCGCAGCGTGTCCCCCGGCCGGGGATAGCGGACGAAACTCCGGCGGATCACTCCCCGCTCTTCTTCCACACCACGTCGCCCACACCGGCCCTCCGGTTCGCCAGCCGCGCCAGCACGAAGAGCAGGTCGGAGAGACGGTTCAGGTAGCGGATGATGTCTCCCTCCACCGGCTCCGCCTCCGCCAGCGCCACCACCTCGCGCTCCGCCCTCCGGCAGACGGTGCGGGCCACGTGCAGCGCCGCCGCGCCCTCCGAGCCGCCGGGGAGCACGAAGGCGCGCAGCGGCGGAAGCTCGTCCTCCGCCTCGTCCATCCAGCGCTCCATCTCGTGGATGCGGGCCACAGGGAGCGGCGGGAGTTCCACCGCGGGCCGCCCCTCCACGGGCGGTGAGGCCAGGTGCGAGCCCAGGACGAAGAGATCGTGCTGCAGCACCGCCAACCGCTCCGCGATGGACGCATCGTCCACCCGCGTCAGCGCCCACCCCAGCGCCGCGTTCAGCTCGTCCACGGTGCCGTAGGCGGACACCCGGGCCGACGCCTTGGACACGCGGCCGGCACCGAAGAGGGCGGTTCGTCCGGCATCGCCGGTCCTGGTGTAGATCTTCACCGGAGCCGCGTGAGTTTACGGATCTGTTGGGCCTTCTCCAGGAGCGACGTGGTCCGCTCCACGGTGTCCGGCTCAGCCGGCAGCAGGAGCTCCCGAATGTCCAGCAGCACCTCCAGGTGCACCTGATCGCGCTGGTACTCCAGGTCCAGGCGCTGCATCTCCTTCGTGTCGCCCGCCTCTTCCGCCGCCTCGAAGGCGGCGCGGTACACCTTCTCCAGGCTCTTCAAGATCCGCTCGCGCGCGCGCATGGACACTCCTTGCCGACCGGCGGGGGTCAGGGACCCAGTACCCGGGCGCCCGGGCCCGAGGCGTAATAGCCGCGGATGGCCGCCCGGAGCTCGTCCAGCTTGCCCGTGAAGTAATGATCCGCGCCGGGGATTCGCACCAGGGTCACGTGGGGACCCAGCGGCCGCAACACCTCCGCCACCACGGGCCCCGGCCCGAACTCGTCCTCCTCGCCCTGCACCACCAGCACCGGCTTGGCGGTGCGTCCGAGGAACGCGTAGTCGTACCGGTCCATCAACACCGGGAGTCCCAGGCCGAAGAGCGCCACCGCGCGGGCGTCGTCCGCGCCCACCGTGAGGGCCACCATGGAGCCGAACGAAAAGCCGCCCACCACGATGGGGAGGGTGGGGTAGCGCGCCTCCAGCCAGTCCAGCGCGGCACGCAGATCGTCCTGCTCGCCTACCCCGTCGTCGAAGGACCCGGTGCTGGTGCCCACACCCCGGAAGTTGAATCGGAGCGCCACCAGACCCGCTTCGTTGAGCGCCTGCGCCGCCCGGTAGACCGCCTTGGTATGCATCGTGCCACCGTGCAGCGGATGGGGATGGCACACCACCCCGGCCCCGCGCGCCGCCCCCGTGGGCTCCTTGACGATGGCCTCCAAGTGACCGTGGTCTGCGGGGATGCGGGTGTGCATAGGGCATGTGCGGGGGTGGTGTGCCA
>WGEM01000491.1 GCA_015492755.1 Gemmatimonadota bacterium
CCCTAACAGCTCGCTGAGCAAAGGGAGTGCCCCTCGCGCACGCCGCGTTCGCGCGTCCACGCGGGAAACGACGACGAGGCGTAGCAGGGCTACGGCGAGGAGGAGAGACGATGGATCAACCGCGCACCCGGCGTGCGCCCGTCCGCATGTCAGGCTGCGTCCTGGGTGCAGGAGGGTTGGGGCGGCACGGCCCCGCCTCCGTCGTTGGCTCTCCTCGACGTAGCTGGGGCTATGTCTTCGTCGCGCCGCCTAGGATCTGGGGCCGTGGCGCACCCAACGAGGGGTGCTCCCTCTGGTCAGCGACCTGTCCACTCACCTGAACCCACAGGTCAGCAACCATGAGCAGATTCGTTCGGCTTCTTGCGCGGACGGCGCTCGTCCTCTGCGCGTGTGTCCCCCTGGGGACGGCTCACGTGGGGGGCCAGGAGGTCCCTGAAGCACTGTACAAGGTCCTCCGTTGGGAGAATCCCGGCATCTACCGGGGCGGCCGGTCGCAAGCGGTGGCGGGCAGCGACAGTCGCCCCATGGAGTACTATTTCGGCGCCACCGGAGGCGGGCTCTGGAAGACCACCGACGGGGGCCTCAACTGGCGCCCCGTCACCGACGGAAAGATCGGCAGTGCCTCCATCGGTGCGGTGGCGGTGTGCGAGGCGGACCCGGACGTGGTCTACATCGGCACCGGCGAGACGGAACTCCGGGGCAACGTCCAGCAGGGTGACGGCGTCTACAAGTCCACCGACGGCGGTCGCACCTGGACGCACCTGGGTCTTGCGGAGACGCAGAACATCGCGCGCATCCGCATCCACCCGGACACCTGCGACGTGGTGTGGGTGGCGGCCTTCGGGGTGCACTCCGCGCCCAATCCCGAGCGGGGCGTCTTCAAGACCACCGACGGTGGCGAGACGTGGCGCAAGACGCTCTACAAGAGTGACAAGGCGGGCGCGGTGGACCTGGTGGTGGACCCCAATAACCCCGAGGTCCTCTACGCCGCCATCTGGGAGGCCTGGCGTAAGAGCTGGGGGATGAGCTCCGGCGGTGCCGACTCGGGGCTCTGGAAGTCCACCGACGGCGGGGAGACCTGGACGGACATCACCGCCAACCTCGGGCTGGATCCGCCCACGCCGGTGGGCAAGATCGGGGTGGCGGTGTCGGGTGCCAACTCCGACCGCGTCTGGGCGTTGGTGGAGCACGAGCCGGAGGGCGGCGTCTACCGCTCCGACGACGGCGGCCGGACGTGGGAGCACATCAACGACGAGCGTAAGCTCCGTCAGCGGGCGTTCTACTACACGCGCATTTACGCGGATCCGCAGGACGAGAACGTAGTCTACGCGCTGAATACGGGCTTCTACAAGTCCACCGACGGTGGCGTGACCTTCCCGCAGTCCATCCGGGTGCCCCACGGGGACAACCACGACCTCTGGATCGCCCCCAGCGATCCGAGACGGATGATCAACGCCAACGACGGGGGCGCCAACGTCTCCTTCAACGGCGGGCAGAGCTGGACGGAGCAGGACTTCCCCACCGCGCAGTTCTACCGCGTCATCACCACGGCGCACGAGCCCTACCACATCTGCGGCGCGCAGCAGGACAACTCCACCGCCTGCATGCCGTCGGGAGGGTGGGATCACCTTACCGCGCGTGGCTACGGGCACGGTCCCTACTTCTATGCGGTGGGCGGGTGTGAGAGCGGCTACATCGCTCCGCACCCCACCGACCCCGACATCTTCTACGCGGGGTGCTACGGGGGGTCGCTCTCCCGCTACAACCACGCCACCGGGATGACGCGGGCCATCAACGTCTGGCCCGAGAACCCCATGGGTCAGTCGTCGGAGGATCTGAGGGAACGGGTGCAGTGGACCTTCCCCATCGTCTTCGACAAGCACGACCCGAGCATCCTCTACACCGGTACGCAGAAGGTCTGGCGGACGCGCACCGAGGGGCAGAACTGGGAGCAGATCAGCCCGGATCTCACGCGGGCGGACCCCGCCACCATGGGTCCGTCGGGCGGTCCCATCACCAAGGACCAGACGGGCGTGGAGACGTACGCCACCGTCTTCGCCATCGCGCCCTCACCGGTGGACCCCAACGTCATCTGGGCGGGCTCGGACGACGGCTACGTGCACGTCACCCGCGACGGCCGGGCGGATCAGCCCACCTGGAAGCGCGTGACGCCGCCCGATGCGCCGGACTTCATCCGCATCAACACCATCGAGGCCTCCCCCCACAGCGCGGGGAAGGCGTACGTGGCAGGGATCCGCTACCTGGTGGACAACGACCGGAGCCCCTACGTCTGGAAGACGGAGGACTACGGTGAGACGTGGACGAAGATCGTGAACGGGATCCCGGAGGACGACTTCGTCCGGGCCGTGCGGGAGGATCCCACGCGGCCGGGGCTCCTGTACGCCGCGTCCGAGCGAACCGTCTACGTCTCCTGGGACGACGGCGCCCACTGGCAGTCGCTGGCGCAGAACCTCCCGGTGGTGCAGGTGTCGGACCTGGTGGTGGAGGACCACGACCTGGTCATCGGCACGCATGGCCGTTCCTTCTGGGTGATGCGCAACATGGACATGCTGCGCCAGATCACTCCGGAGGTGGTGGCGTCGGACTTCTGGGTCTTCGACCCGAAGGACCCGGTGCGCCGCTTCGACAACACGGTGGACGTGTACTACTGGCTGGAGGCCGGCGCCGACAAGGTGACGGTGGAATTCCTGGACGCGGCGGGGAATGTGGTGCGCACCTTCGAGTCGCGCTCCGACGACGAGGACGAAGCGCAGGAGGAAGAGAGCCCGATGGCGCGCTTCTTCGGCGGCGGCGGATCCACCCGACCCGCAAAGACGGCGGGCTCGCACCGCTTCCGCTGGAACATGCGCCTGGAAGGGTGGACCGACTTCGAGGGCCGCATCTTCTGGGCCGCCGGAAACCTCGGTCCGGCCGTGGTGCC
>WGEM01000492.1 GCA_015492755.1 Gemmatimonadota bacterium
GCCCCAGCGACCTCGAGGCCGTGGAGGCGTTGGTGCGGGAGGAGGCTCCGCGAGGAGAGTCGCTCCAGGAGGAGCGGGGCACCCCTCACGGAGCCTCCTCCCGCACCAACGCCTCCACGGCCTCGAGGTCGCTGGGGAGCGCGGCGGTGAGCACCTCCGCCCCGTCCTCCACCACCAGCACGTCGTCTTCGAGCCGCACGCCGATGCCCCGGAACCGGGCGGCACGATCCTCACCGGCCTCCACGGTATCCGGTGCGTCGCCGGAGGCGTCCCGGGGACGGAAGTAGAGTCCCGGCTCCACCGTGAGCACCATCCCCGGCTCCAGCACCCGGGAGGCCCCGTCCACCGCGTACGCACCCACGTCGTGCACGTCCAGGCCCAACCAGTGCGACGTCTGGTGTGGGTAGTAGGCTTTGTGCGCTTCTTCCTCCATCAGGTCGTCCACGGCTCCCTCCAGCACGCCCAGCTCCACGAGGCCCTCCACCAGCACCCGCGTGGCGGTGTCGTGGACCTCCGCCACGGTGCGGCCCGGCGCCACCGCCGCCACCGCCGCCGCACGCGCGTTCTCCACCACCTCGTAGACGGCGCGCTGCTCCGGGCTGAACCGTCCCGACGCGGGATAGGTGCGGGTGATGTCGCCGCAGTAATGGTCCACGTGGGCGCCGGCATCCACCAGGACGAGATCGCCGTCCTCCACCCGCCGCCGGTTGGCCACGTAGTGGAGCACGCAGGCGTTGGTGCCCGAGCCCACGATGGTCTCGTAGGCGGGGCCGGCCACCGGCGCCGCCGCCCGGAAGGTGGCGTTCAGCACCGCCTCCACCTCCCACTCGCCCACCCCCGGCGCCAGCAGCGCCGCGGCGCGTCGATGCCCCTCCACCGACGCCCCGGCGGCGAGGCGCATCCGCGCAAGCTCCGCCTCGTCCTTGCGCAGCCGCATCTCGTCGAGGATGAGCCCCGGATCCATCACCGCACGGGGGCCTGCGCCGCTGCGTTGGCCGCGGCCCCGGCCGTACGCCAGCGCCCGGCGAACCAACTCATCCACCCGCCCGGACGCGCCCAGCCGGTAGTGGATGGACGTGCCGGCCTCCAGCACGGGCGCCAGCACTTCGTCCAGGACCTCGATATGGTGCGCCTCGTCCGCCATACCCATCTCCACCGCTCCGTCCGGGCCCAGGCGCGGACCGGACCAGAGTTCGGCCTCGGCATCCCGGGCGCGGGTGAAGAGTACGGAGTGCGGCTCCGCCCCACCCACCAGCACCAGCACCGCGTCCGGCTCGGTGAAGCCCGTGAGGTAGACCAGGTCGCTGTCGGGCCGGTAGCGGATCTCGGTGTCGCGGGAGCGTTGGAGGAGCGGCGCCGCCGGAATCACCAGCACCCCCGCCGACCCATCGCGGCTCAGTGCGTCCAGCACGCGGCGACGACGGGCGGCGAAATCGGGGACGGGGAGGTGCGGGGCTCGGCTGTCGGCAGGCACGCTGAGGTCCGTAGCTTGCAGTGGGGATGAGTCGTCCTGAGCGCCTGAAGCTAATGCGCGTCCGGCCCACGTGCAGGACGCGGGGTCGGGCACGCGCCCGTCCAGGAGGGGGAGCCGGAAGATGCGGGTCACCATCATCTGCGCCGGGTCACGCGGAGACGTGCAACCTTATGCCGCGCTGGCGCTGGGCTGCGCCTCTGCCGGGCACGCGGTCCGGCTGGTCACCCACGAAGAGTTCCGGTCATTGGTGGACGAGGGGGCGGTACGCTTCGAAACCCTCCCGGGGCACCCCAGCCGGCTGGTGGCGGGGGGCCACGCCCAAGGGGCACTGACGTCGGGACGCAACGTTCTGGCGCTCATCCGGAGCCTGTTCCGGATCTGGAAGACCTTCATGACCTCCTCCCTGCCCGTCATCCGCAGCGCCTGCGTCGATGCCGATGTCGTGGTCTACGCGCCGCTGGCCTTCCCCGCGTACCACGCCGCCGAGGCCTCCGGAGCACGCCCCGTGGGGGCGTTCCTGCAACCGCTCACCCGCACCAGGGCCTTCCCCGCGCCGGGGTTTCCCGCACCGGGCCCCCTCCGCCGGTGGGGATGGTACAACCGGGCCACCTATGCACTCATGGAACTACAGGCATGGCTCCTGACGCGCCGGGACATCAACCGATGGCGCGTCCGCGAGCTCGGGCTGCCTCCTCTC
>WGEM01000493.1 GCA_015492755.1 Gemmatimonadota bacterium
ATCCGGGCCCACCCAGCGTCTCCTGCCACCCAACCGCACAGGCATCACCGTCTGTGCAGAGCTTCCCTAGGAGCCGGTCCGAGTAAAGGAGTGGGCCGCGCACGTGGTGCGTTCGCGTGTTCAGCCAAGGAGCGCCGACGAGGCGTAGCAGCGCTACGGCGAGGAGAAGCGACGATGGATCAACCGCGAACCCACCACGTACCCATCCACCTGCAGGACCATGACATCGAAGACTGTGGGTTGGGCGCGGCACGGCCAACGCGGCCCGCTCTCTTACTCGGACAGGCTCCTAACTTGCACCCGGAGTCCCTGGACTGCAGCAAAGGAGGGGTACGGGCCTGGTGGCGCTACCCGGCACTCGGGCTTGCGATCCTCGCCGTCGTTTCGATCCTCGTTCCGGCGGTGCCCGCATCCGCGCAAGCCGCGTCCTGTCCGCTCCGCGTCCGGATCGAATGGGAGACACTCGGAGACCCGCAGATCGGCGAATGGGGCGGCCTGGGTGGAGCGGCGTTTGCTGCGGACGGGTCCATATGGGTCTCCGACGCTATGCTCTCGCGTGTGGTGCGGATTACCCCGGACCGCTCATTCCGGGTGGTCGCCCGTAGAGGAGAAGGACCCGGGGAGGTTGAAGGTCCCAATGAGATCACGCGGATCTCCCGGGACCACATGCTCGTCCTCGATGTCGGCTCCGATGCTGCGGTTCGCTTCGACGTGGAGGGTCGCTACATCGGGCGCGTGCGCCTCGCAGGTACGTTCCCGTCGCCCAAAGCGCTCATGGCCTTGGAAGACGGCGACGTGCTGGTATCCGGATATGCCGAGCCCTCCGGACACGCGCTCCACCGGTTCGACGGTGCGAGCGGGCGACGAGTCTGGAGTGCAGTACCCCCGCCAGGTGAGGTGAGCAATCCGTGGGCACTGAGGCACGTGGTGGGTGGGGTCCTGGCACGCTCGAACGATCCAGGGTCGGTACCGTTGGTGCTCGCATCCCCGGTGATGGCGTTTGAGGTGGACATCCTCCACGGAGCCGCCCGTCGTCTCTTCGCGGATCCTCGGGTCATCCCGTTCATCGGCGACGACTTCGTGTCCGCGAGCGGGCAGGGATCGAGTATGCTGGTGGAGTACCGCTGGTCGTACCCCCAAGTCACCGGCGTCGTCTCGGACCACGACAGGATCCTCGTGGCGGTGACACGACGGGAAGAAGGACGGAGCGAATGGCTCTGTTACGATCGGGAGGGGCATCGACTCTCTCGACTCGAGATGAAGCGCCCCACCGAGATCTACGAACTTCTCTCCGAGGGTCGGTTCGTGGGCGCGGAGTGGTCGCTGGCGACCGGAGAGCAAAAAGTGGTTGTGGGGCGGGTGACCTGGCGCTGAAGTTGCAGAGGGGCGCAACGCGCGCGATATATTCCACGCCAGCCCACATCCGTGCGCCCCACCGTAGATGGCGAGTGGGCCTATGTCTTCCCTCCCACGCACACTCCTCCTCGCCTCACCGGACCCGGGTTACGCAGCGTTCCTCCGGGATCTCCGGGAACTCACTCTGACCCGGCGGTCCGGTACCGGTGCGTCGTGCTGGACCTCAGGGTGGACGGCGCGATCCACGCGGATCTCGAGCGCTGGTCGCGACCTCACCCTCCGCTGGTTCTGGTGGGTGACGCACCCCTCAGCGCTCCACCTCGCGGGGCCGCGTTCGTACCTGCCCGCCATGCACTCCGGCTCCTCCCCCCCGTGCTCCTGCAGGTGCTGATCCGGGGTCTCTTCGAGCACTGCTTCCTGGAAACCGGCGGTACACCGCGGAGCAGGCACCTGCCTGTGCTCCAGCACGCGCTGCATCGGGCGTTGCGACATTCCCCGGCCGTTCGCCCTCAGTCACTCGTGCGAGGGTCTCCCTACAGCTACAAGGCCCTCCAGCGCGCGTGGGCCAGAGCATTCGGGGGCCGATCGATCCCGTCGCGGACGCGCTGGCTCCAGGCGATCCTCTTCCTCCGCATGGTGGAGACCTCCCTACAGCACCCGGATTGGAGCTGGGAACGCGTCGCCCGAACGACCGGTGTGACCCTCCGGACGCTGTACGCTCGGTACCACCAGTTTACGGGGCTCCCTCCCGGCAGCGCGGACGTGGACACGCTCTTCCCGGTCGTCGCGCGGCTGGAAGCGGTGGTGCTTGCCCCGCTGGAGCACCTCGCACCCGTCCGGTGGGGATGAGCCGGGGGGCCGCCTCACCCCCCGCCCCGCACCACCTCCCGCA
>WGEM01000494.1 GCA_015492755.1 Gemmatimonadota bacterium
GGCCGCTCCTGCGCGTCGGGCCAGATGCGGTTCAGCGTACGCGCGTCGTAGAGGCGCCCGTTGAGCATCACCAGCTCGATGTCTTCGGTGTTGTGGATGTCCGCCAGCGGGTCGCTCCCCAGCACCAGCACGTCCGCCAGCTTGCCCACCTCCAGCGAACCGATGTCGCGGTCGTAGCCCAGCATCTTCGCCGGGTTGATGGTGCCCGACTTGATGGCGCGCATGTGGTCCATCCCGCCCTGGGCGAAGGCCCACACCTCCCAGTGCGCGCCCAGCCCCTGGAGCTGCCCGTGCTGGCCGATGGAGGTGAGCACGCCCGCCTGGTTCAGCCGGTTGGCGGCGCGGGAGACGTTGATGTGATGGTAGTCCCAGTCGCCGGCGGCCTTCTGCCGCCGGAGCGCCCGCGGCTCCACCACCTCGCGCGGCGTGAAGGTCATGAGCCGCTCGTTCTCCCAGACGTTCCAGTGCTCGTAGAAGTAGTACTCGCCGGAGAGGCCGCCGTAGGAGACCAGGAAGGTGGGGGTGTAGCCCACCTCGGTGGCGCTCCAGAGACGGATGACGTCGTCGTAGAGGTGGGCCAGCGGGAGGTTGTGCTCCACGCTGGTGTGCCCGTCGATGATCTGCGCCAGGTTCTGGTTGAAGGTGGAGCCGCCCTCCGGCACCACGTTCACGCCCTCCGCCCGCGCCGCCTCCAGGATCCACTGCCGGGCGTCGCGGCGCCGCTGGTTGTAGCTCTTCACGCTGTAGGCGCCCACCGCCTTCTGGCGCCGCACGTGCATGAGGGCGTCGGCGTAGGAGTCCACCTTCGAGCGGAAGGGCGTCACCGCGCCGTAGAGGATCTGGCCGGTGCTGAAGATGCGCGGGCCCCACTTGAGGCCGGCGCGGATCATCTCGGCGTCGGTGAAGATCATCTCGTTGGAGTTGGACGGGTCGTGCGACGTGGTGACGCCGAAGGCCAGCGACGCGAAGTACGGCCAGTCGGTCTCGGCGGTGAGGCCTCCGCCAGCGCCGCCGAAGTGGGCGTGGGCGTCGATGAGCCCCGGCATGAGCACCTTGCCCGAGACGTCCACCACGTGGGCGCCGGCGGGCACCTCCACCTCGTCCGAGGGGCCCAGCGCCACGATGCGGTTGTCCCGCACCACCAGCGTGCCCTCCTCGATGACGCCGTCCACCGCGCCGAAGGCGGCTGGGTCGTCGGCGGCGGTGATGATGCGCCCGCCCACCAGCGCCACCGTCCCCCGCGGCACGTCGGCGCGGGCGGTGAAGCCGATGTTCACGCCCTCCGTCTCCGGCGCTTCGGGCTCCTGGGCCGCGCCGTCCAGGAAGGCGAAGGTCTCGGCCAGCGTGCGGGTGAAGTACTCGGGCCCCACCACCCAGTGGAGCGTCTCGTCGTCGGACCAGTGGAGGAAGGTGCCCGACTCCGCCGAGACCCGGCTCACCGGCACACCCTTCATGTCCTTCGAGAGCGCCACGGGGCGTCCCGCCCGCGGGAAGCGCGCCACGTACGTGCGCCAGCCCTCCACGAAGGCCACCCACCGGTTGTCGGGTGAGACGGCCCACTCCTGCACGTTGGCGCCAGTGAGGTGCGTGAGGACGTCGTCGCCGAACAGATCCGAGCTCTGGAGCGCCGCGCTTCCCCCCTCCGAGCCCTGGAAGAAGATCCGCTCACCCGTGGCATCGAAGAAGGGCCGGCTCCCGCCCTCCCGCACCAGGCGGGGCTCGCCGCCGTCTGCGGAGACCACGTAGATCCCCCGCTCGCCGCCGTGCGCGATGCCCCGCCGGGAGTCGCCTCCGATCCTCCGGAAGACGATGGTGCGCCCGTCAGGCGACCAGTCGGGCTCCACGTAGTGGCCGGGCTCGTCGAAGAGGGCGCGGCCCTCGCCGCCCGAGGCGCTCACCACGCGCACCCTGCCCTTCTCCTCGTCGTCCCACGTCACGTAGACCACGCTCCGGCCGTCGGGGCTGAAGCGCGGGTGGCTCTCGATCATGTCGGCGCCGGTGAGGCGGCGCACCTCACCGCCCTCCACGTCACGGATCCAGAGGCGGCCCATGGCGGAGTACACCACCCGGCGCCCGTCGGGCGAGGTGTCCACGTGGCGGAGCATCTTCACCGGAAACTCCTCCGGGGCCACCTCCACGGGGAAGCGCACCGCCTCCGTCACCCGCACGTCCACCTCGGCGGTGAAGGGAATCTCCGCCGCCTCGCCGGTGGCGGTGTTCACCCGCCAGAGCCCGCCCTGCGCCCACACCACGATGTCATCGGAGTCCTGCACCCAGGCGTAGCGGGCCTGCGGGCCGTGGATGGCCCACGCCTCCTGCATGTCGTGCTCCAGTCCGTCCCACACCGGCCACTCCTCGCCCGTCTCCAGGTCACGCAGGAAGAGCACCGTTCTGTCGCGCACTCGGCGCACGAAGGCCAGCCGACGGCCGTCGGGGTGCGGCATGGGCGCGATGGCGCCGCCGGGCCCGCCGGTGACCGTCTCCTCCTCGCCCGTCTCAAGGTTGCGGCGGCGGATGGCGTAGATCCCCGTGTAGGGGTTCTTGTTGTACTGGAAGAAGGGGCCCGGCGTCACATCCTGGCTGTAGTAGACCCAGCGCCCGTCGGGCGAGACGGCGGGCTCGCCCTGGTCCTGCTGCTCGTTGGGGCGGTCGGTGACCTGAAGCCCCGAGCCGCCGGTGACGTGCCACATCCAGATCTCCCCCGCGCCCAGCGAGCGGGAGAAGACGAAGTGCTTGCGGGCGAAGACGAACTCCCCGTCCGGCGACCAGGCGGGCGTGTTCACGTCGCGCTCCGTCTCCTTCGTGAGCTGCACCGGGTCGGAGCCGTCGGCGTTCATGAGCCAGATGTTGTTCAGGCCCGAGCGGTCCGAGACGAAGGCGATGCGCGTGCCATCGGGGCTGAAGCGGGGCTGGAAGTCGAAGGCGGGGCCGCCGCTGATGCGCGTGGCGCGCCCCCCCTCGATGGGCAGCGTGTAGATGTCGCCCAGGAGGTCGAAGACGATGGTCTGCCCGTCGGGGCTCACGTCCAGATCCATCCACGTGCCCTCCGAGGTCTCGAAGCGCACCTGCTGCGTGGGCGCCCAGGTGTAGTCGATGCTCCAGGTGCGGGCGGTATCGGCCTCCTGCGCCGCGAGGGGGACGGAGGCAACGAGCGCCGCGAAGGAGGCGGCGAGGAGCGCGGGGCCGGCGGGGCGTGGGGTCATCATCGTTCCGTGCGTGCGCATCCGAGGGAGTTCTGGAGGAGTCCGTGCGAGCGAGCGGGTCGCGTGCGCGGAGCCCGCTCGGGGGGCCCGTCCATCCGGGCCGGAGGGAAGATAAC
>WGEM01000495.1 GCA_015492755.1 Gemmatimonadota bacterium
GTCCTTCCGGGCTTCATCGACGCCCACACCCACTTCATCTCCGGAGGCTTTCAGCTCTCCAGCGTGAACCTCCGCGACGCGGCCACGCCCCAGGAGTTCGCGGAGCGCATCGCCCGCTTCGCCCGGGGGCAGGAGGCGGGCCGCTGGATCACCGGGGGGGACTGGGACCACGAACTCTGGGGCGGCGAGCTTCCGCACAGGGACTGGATCGACGCCTCCACACCGGAGCATCCCGTGTTCGTCCAGCGACTGGACGGGCACATGGCGCTGGCCAACTCGCTGGCGTTGCGTCTGGCGGGTGTGGACGAGACCACGCCCGATCCCCCCGGCGGGACCATCGTGCGCGACGCCGCGGGCCGGCCCACCGGCGTGCTGAAGGACGAGGCCATGGCGCTCGTCTATCGGGTGATCCCCGAGCCCGGGGAGGAGGAGCTGGACTCGGCGCTGGCGGCGGCAGCCCGGCACGCCCTCTCCCTGGGCGTGACGCAGGTGCACGACATGGGCACCTGGGCGCATCTGGAGACGTACCGCCGCGCCCGCGCCGCCGGGCGCCTTCCTCTCCGCGTGTACTCGGTGGTGCCCATGGCGTCATGGGAGCGACTGGCGGCCTTCGTGGCGGAACACGGCCGGGGCGACGAACGGCTCTGGTGGGGTGGACTCAAGGCCTTCGTGGACGGCTCGCTGGGATCCACCACCGCCTGGTTCTACGAACCCTACACCGACGACCCCTCCACCACCGGGCTCATGACCACCGACACGGCGCAGCTCCGGAGCTGGATCGAGGCGGCGGATTCGGCGGGCCTGCACGTCATCGTCCACGCCATCGGGGATCGGGCCAACGACTGGCTCCTGGACGTGTATGCCGGCGTGATGGAGCGGCACGGCCCCCGGGACCGCCGCTTCCGCGTGGAGCACGCGCAGCACCTCACCCCGCGCGCCATCGGGCGTTTCGGCGAGCTGGGGGTCATCGCCTCCATGCAGCCGTACCACGCCGCCGACGACGGACGCTGGGCGGAGAAGCGCATCGGGCCCGAGCGGATCCGGACCACCTATGCCTTCCGCTCGCTCCTGGACGCCGGCGCCACGCTGGCCTTCGGGTCCGACTGGACGGTGGCACCACTGGATCCCCTCCTGGGCCTGGACGCCGCGGTGAACCGGCGGACACTGGACGGCGCACAT
Source organism: Gemmatimonadota bacterium (assembly GCA_015492755.1). Taxonomy (GTDB): domain Bacteria; phylum Gemmatimonadota; class Gemmatimonadetes; order Longimicrobiales; family Gaopeijiaceae; genus S146-37. Next base: position 1,180 of record WGEM01000495.1, read on the forward strand.
CCGGATGGTTGGGTTCCCGAGCAGCGGATCGGGCTGGAGGAGGCGCTGCGGGCGTATACCGCCGGGAGCGCCTTCGCGGGATTCGCCGAGCGGCGGGTGGGTACGCTGGAGGCGGGGAAGCTGGCGGACATGGTGGTGCTCTCCAGTGACGTCTTCGCGGTGGATCCGAAGGAGATCGCCACGCTGCGCGTAGATCTGACGCTGGTGGAGGGCGAGGTGGCGTACGCACGAGGAGAGGAGGGATCCGGTGGCTGAGGGTGAGGCGAGGGGGGAGTCGCTGGAACAGATGCGGCAGGTGACCGTCGAGGCGCTCTGCGAGCACTTCGCCAACGACGCCATGACGGTGGAGGAGTTCGAGCGACGGGTGGAGCGAGCCCACGCCGCCGCCCGGCGGGAGGAACTCAAGGCGTTGCTGGCTGATCTGCCGGGCGGAACCCTTCCGGCGCCGCCGCCGGAGCCCGGTGAGGGCCGCGTGAGCCGGCCGGTGGAGGCGGGTGCCGCGGCCCACACGCGCGACAGCGACTTCGCGGTGGCGGTGTTCGGTGGGATCGCGCGGCGGGGGCGCTGGAACCCGGCGAGGGCCACCTACGCCGTGGCCATCTGCGGCGGCACCGAGCTGGACTTCCGGGAGGCGGTGCTTCCGCCGGGAATCACCGAGGTGCGCGTCTTCGCCATGTGGGGCGGTGTGGACATCATCGTTCCACCGGGGCTGAACGTGGAATCGCACGGCCTTGCGCTCCTGGGCGGCTTCGATCATGAGGCCGACGAAGCGCAGCGTCCCGATCTCTCGGCGCCCACGCTGCGCATCACCGGGCTGGCGGTGATGGGCGGCGTGGACGTGCAGGTCCGCTATCCCGGCGAGACCGCGCGCGACGCCCGCCGCCGGCGGAGGCAGGAGCGCAAGGAGCACAAGCGCCTCCGGCGGGGGGGCTGACGGAGGGTCCGTATGTGCGGCCTGTGCGGGCGGGAACCGGCTGCCGCCGCAGTGGGTTCGTCCCATTCGAATGAAGTCGGTCCATCGAAGGGAGGAACCGTGCCGAAAGCGGTCTGGAAGGGAACGGTCATCGCCGAGAGCGACCGCACGGTGGTGGTGGAGGGAGGCTACGACGTGGTCGCGGACGGGGAGGTGAACCCCGGGGCTGCGTGGTATTATCCTCATCCGAAGGAGAAGGCCGCGCACATCAAGGACCACGTCGCGTTCTGGAGGGGTGTGCGCGTCGTGGAGTGACCTCATCCCGCCACCCGCACATCCATGTCCGACATCGAACCGAGAGACATCGGTCTCCTCTCCGTCTCCATCGACCTGGGCGCCGGCCGCCGCGGCGTCGACATGGGGCCCTCCGCGCTCCGCATCGCGGGCATCACGGCGGAAATCGAGGCGGTGGGCCACCGGCTGCGGGAGCTGGGTACGGTGACGGCCGGCGGGTTCGAGACCACCGAGACGGGCGAGCGCACGCTCCGCTTTCTGGACGAGATCGTGGATGTGGCGGGCCGCACGCGTGCGATGGTGGCCCTGGGCCTGGCGGAGGGATGCCTCCCGTTGATTCTCGGAGGCGATCACTCGCTCTCCATCGGATCGGTGGCGGGTGTGGCCGAGTACTTCCGGGAGCGTCACGGCGAGGAGGGGCGCATCGGCGTCATCTGGGTGGACGCCCACGGCGACATGAACACCCCGGAGACCACGCCCAGCGGCAACATCCACGGCATGAGCCTCGCAGTGCTCATGGGGCGGGGCCATCCCCGGCTGGTGAATCTCACCGGGCACGTGCCCAGCGTGCACCCGGAGAACGTGTCCATCCTGGCCGCCCGGTCGCTGGACCCGGGGGAGCGGGACCTCATCCGCGAACTGGGCGTGCGCGTCTTCACCATGTCGGAGATCGACGATCGCGGGGTGGGCGTCTGTATGGAGGAGGCGCTGGAGCGGGCCAACGACGGCACCTGCGGCTTCCATCTCTCCTTCGATCTGGACGCGCTGGATCCCAGGCTGGCGCCCGGCGTGGGGACGCCGGTGCAGGGCGGACTCACCTACCGGGAAGGGCACCTCGTGTGTGAGAAGGCCGCCCGGACGGGGCGGCTGGTGAGCCTGGAGCTGGTGGAGCTCAACCCGGTGCTGGACGACCGGAACCACACCGCGGCGCTGGGGGTGGGCCTGGCGGCTTCGGCGCTGGGCAAGACCATCCTCTGACGGCGCGCACCCCTGGCGCGTTCCGGCACGGCGTTCTACATGGTGGAGCGCCCGGCTTCGTCCCCCATCACCTCTGTCCGAGAGAGAGCACGCTCATGAGCACCAGCGAAGGGTCCCGCAGCGGGATCTCCCACTTCTTCCTGAACGTCTTCCGGATCGCCTTTGCGCTCATGTTCATGCAGCACGGCGCCCAGAAGCTCCTGGGGATGTTCGGCGCCGAGGCCACCGTGGAGATGCTCTCGCTCCGGTGGTGGGCGGGCGTGCTGGAGCTCTACGGCGGCGGACTTCTGGCGCTGGGGCTCTTCACCCGCCCGGTGGCATTCCTCCTGGCGGGTGAGATGGCGGTGGCCTACTTCATGGCCCACTTCCCCCGCGGATGGATCCCCATCGAAAACCGTGGCGAGCTGGCGGTGCTCTACTGCTTCGCCTTCCTCTTCCTCGCCGCCAACGGCGGCGGGGCGTTCAGCGTCGACGGCTGGCTGGAGGCGCGGCGGCGGGCCAGAACCGTCGACTGATCCGGCGGCGGCTTTTTCCCGCCACCGGTGTCGCGGCGCTCCGGCGCCGGTACGCCGCCGCGGTCCCGGGCCCCTTCAGCGCCGGAGCGTCCGGTCCAGGTAGGCCTTGAGTCGCTGCCAGGCGTGCAGCGCCGGCGCGGCGCGGGTGTCGGGGTCCTCGTCCACCCGCAGCCAGAAGCCGTGGTTCACGTCGTCGTAGATGTGGATGTCGTTGGGGACACCGGCGGCGCGGAGCGCTTCCTCGAACCTCCGCACCTCCTCGGGTGAAGGACCCCGGTCCAGCGCGGCGAAGGTGCCGTACACCTCGTGGTCCAGCGTCCGCAGCCGCTGGGGATCGTCCACCAGCCGACCGTAGAAGATGGCGGTGGCGTCGTGGTTCTCCCCGTCCAGCCCGAAGGAGAGGGCCACCCCCCCGCCGAAGCACCATCCCATGGCCCCGACGCGGCCGGTGACGTCGTCCCTTGCCTTCAGGAACGCCACCGCCTGATTGAGGTTGGCCACCACGCGGGGCATGTCGGCCATGGTCTCCCGCACCAGCGCCATGTTCTCCTCGCGGTTCGATCCGGTGCGGCCACGGTAGAGATCCGCCGCCAGCGTCACGTAGCCCTCCGCCGCCAGGTCGTCAGCGATCTGCCGGATGCGGTCCACGAGGCCGTTCCACTCGTGGATGATCACCAGCGCCGGGAAGGGACCTTCGCCCTCGGGCACCGCCAGGTAGCCGGTGGTGAGGGAGTCGGCGGGGACGTAATGCACCGCCATGCCCTGAGGCGGCCCTCCCTCGCCGATGATGGCCGGCGGGAGCTGGTCGTCGGCGGTGGGCGCCAGGGGGATGCGCGCCTCGGCTGCCGGTGGACCTGCGGCGTCGGTGCCCGACGCGGTGTTCTCCGGCTCGCCGCCGGAGCAGGCGCCGAGAAGCGCGGCCAGCACCAGGAGGGTGACGCGGCGTGCGGGGCCGGTGGGTGAGGCGCCGCCGCCGGACGGAGTCGATGGGCGCATGGGAGGGTCCTCCTCAGGCTCCACCCCGGACCACCGACAGCGGGGTGAGCTCTGCGATGCGGTTGAAGGTGAGGTCGGTGGTGAGGAGGGTAAGGTCGTGCCTCAGGCAGAGCTGCGCGAGGAGGGCGTCGATGGTGCCCACCCGGACGCCCTGCGCCGCGAGGCGGTGACGGAGCTCGGCGGCGTCGATGTGGTCCTGCACGTCGGGCACCACCCGGGGGAGGGCACGAAAACGCTCCAGTACCGCCTGCCGGCCTGCGGGGTCCGGGATTCCCTGCAGGAGCTCCTGAAGGATGAGGCCGGTGGTGAAGACCTGCTCGCCGTCGCGCAGGGCTCGCGCCAGGCGGCGGACCTTGGGGAGCGTGGAGGGCGCGTTCCGGCGGAAGGCCAGCGACCAGACGCTGGTGTCCACCAGGAGTCTCAACGGCGGCTCCGCTCGGTATGCACGTCGTAGGGATCCCAGTCCAGCACGTCGAAGAGGTCCAGGATCTCCGCCTGGCGGCGCCGGGCGATGAACTCCTCCAGCGCCCGGGTGACGGCGGCCTTCTTGGTCTTCTCGCCGCTGAGACGGAACGCCTCCTCCAGGAGCTGCGGATCGAGATTGAGGTTGGTGGCCATGCGCTTTCCGGGGTTGTGTAGATAGCTACACATCATTCTACACACACCACGAATCGCCGGCAAGCGCGCCGTCTCTTGCCTGCGGGAGGCGGGTCCGGGCATCTTCGCGCCACCTCGAAGGCGCGGCCGCCGCACCCGTGGCGCGCCGGGACTTCCCCCACCTCCGCAAGCCGGCGAACCATGACTCCACCGACACCGACCTCCTCCCTGACACGTCTCGCGCGGACGCTTCTCCTCGCCCTCGGCATCGGGGGCGTCCTCACCTGCGTCCACGTCACAGCGACCGGGGCGCAGGAAGACGCCGGCCCGGTGATGGGGGTGGTGGACCTCGCCGCCCTCCAGGACGAGGCGGTGCGCCGGCTGCAGGAGTACATCCGCATCAACACGGTGAACCCGCCGGGAAACGAGATCCGCGGCGCCGAGTTCTTCGCCCGCATCTTCGAGGCGGAGGGCATCCCGTACGAGATGGTGGAGTCGGCGCCGGGGCGGGGGAACATCTGGGCGCGGCTGGAGGGCGGCGACGAGCCGGCGCTCCTCCTCCTCCACCACATGGACGTGGTGCCGGCAGACGCGCGCTACTGGAGCACGGATCCCCTCTCCGGCGAGATCCGGGACGGACACATCTACGGGCGGGGCGCGCTGGACACCAAGACCAGCGGGATCCTGCACCTGGCGGGCTTCCTGGCGCTTCACCGTTCCGGTGTGCCGCTTCGCCGTGACGTGATCTTCATGGCCACCGCCGACGAAGAGGCCGGCGGCTTCTACGGAGCAGGCTGGCTGGTGGCGCACCGTCCGGAGCTCTTCGAGGACGTGGGTTTCCTCCTGAACGAGGGCGGGGGCGGCGGCGTCGTGGACGGGAAGGTCCAGTTCGGCGTGGAAGTGACGCAGAAGGTCCCCTACTGGCTGCGGCTCACCACGCAGGGCACGCCCGGCCACGGCTCACGACCCCTGGTGTCGTACGCGGCCACGGAGCTCATCGCCGCGCTGGAGCGTCTCCGGACGCACCGCTTCGAGCCGCGGATCATTCCCGCCGTGGCCGAGCACTTCCGGGGCTTCGCCGGGGACCATCCCGAGCCGTGGCGCTCGCGCTTCCGCGACATCGCCGCCGCCATCCGGGAGCCGGGCGTGCTGGAGGAGCTGCAGGCCTATGACCCGGGGCTGCACACGCTCACGCGCAACACTTGCTCCATCACCCGGTTCGGCGCCAGCGAGAAGATCAACGTCATCTCCCCGGAGGCGTGGGCGGAGGTGGACTGCCGCCTGCTGCCGGATCAGGACCCGGAGGCGTGGCTCCGCGAGATGCGGACGGTGCTGGGACCGGAGGTGGAGATCAAGGTGCTCATGGGCTTCAACCCCGCCGTCTCGTCCACCGACACCGAACTCTACCGGGTGATCCGCGAGGTCACGCTGGAGACCTTCCCCGGCGCCAACTTCGTGCCGCAGGTGCAGGGCGGCTTCACCGACAGCCACTTCTTCCGCGACCTGGGGATCGTGAGCTACGGGTACAACCCCGTGGCCGTCCCGCAGGGAGACGCCGGCGGCGTGCACGGCAACGACGAGCGCATCAGCGTGGAGAACGTGCGCCGCGGTGTCACCATGACGCTGCAGATCCTGGAGCGCTTCGCCGCCCGGCGGCCCGCGGGGCCGCCGGACGGCTCCTGAGCGACGCTCGGCCAGGCTCCTAACCGCCCTGGCGCTCCACCTGGATCTGCGACCGGGTGAGCTCGGTGCCCAGCCACACGTTCACCGCGGTGCCCTCAGGTAGCTCCAGGTCGTCGGAGCGGATGCCGTAGTCCTCGTAGCCCAGCGCCCACACAGGCGGGCTGGCAAAGACCTTGAGGCGTACGGCGCCGCGCTCGGCGATCTCCGCCGGCAGCTCCAGGAACTTCAGGTGACCCCGGGCGACCCGCCCCAGCCGGTGCATCTTCCCGTGGGCGTCCTGGGCATCGATCAGGACGGGATGCCGGTAGTGATTCACCACCCGGACCTCCCGGACCTCGGCTTCGGCGGTCGCAGCCGCCGACTCCACCTCCGCCGCCAGCGTCGGGGCGGCCGGCACGGCCGCCAGGGCCAGCGCCAGGACCATCGTCTTCGTCCGCATCATCCTCCACCTCCCGTGTTCGAGTCGCCGGGCCGGCCCGCGGCAGGCGTGCTCGACGGGCTCCCGGGCCCGGCCATGTGACGGCCCCCCAGTGCGCCGGAGGCGTCGGGGGTGCCGCTCCTTCTGCGACGCTTGTTCACGGGTGGGGCGTTGCCCCGCGCCCGCGGCTACGTCGTGAAGGGGCGTACGAAGGGGGAGGAGGGTTCGTTTCGGAGCCGGAAGCTCCTGCGCTCAGCAGTGCTCCTCGTACGCCGCCTGCAGATCGCGAGCGATGTCTTCCGGGTGTCGTCCCTCGATCTGGTGCCGCTCCATGAAGTAGACCAGCTCGCCGTCCTTAAAGAGCGCCACCGACGGGGACGACGGAGGATAGCCCACGATGTACTCGCGGACGCGGTCGGTGGCCTCCATGTCCTGCCCCGCGAAGACGGTGGTGAGGACCTCCGGCTTCTTCTCACCCTGCAGCGACATATAGACCGCCGGACGCATCATGGCGGCGGCGCAGCCGCAGATGGAGTTGATGGCCACCAGCACGCTGCGCTTCTCCGTGCCCAGGATGGCGTCGACTTCCTCAGGGGTACGCATCTCCTGGAACCCGATGCGCACCAGGTCCTCGCGCATGGGGGCGACCATCATCTCAGGGTAGGGCATCGGGCGTCCTCCTGTTCCTCGGAGATTCGTTCTCACTACCGGCAGGGCAGGATTACCCCCGACGGCGGAGGTGTTCCCCCCGGCCACCGTTGCCCGGGCCCGCCGCGCCGACGACCTTTCGGGTATGTCCACCAACGTCCGGATCGTCCGCCTCCGCGTCAACGGAGACCTGCACGAGGTGGGCGTTCCCGCCCACTTCACCCTCCTGGAAACGCTCCGCTACCGGCTGGGCCTCACCGGCAGCAAGCAGGGGTGTGACAAGGGGGACTGCGGCGCCTGCACCGTCATCATGGACGGTGTGGCCACCCTCTCGTGCCTCACGCCCGTGTGGGAGGCGGAAGGGCGCGACGTGGTGACGGTGGAAGGGCTGGCGGAACCCGACGCCCCGCACCCCCTGCAGGACGCCTTCGACCGCTACGGGGCGGCGCAGTGCGGCTTCTGCACGCCGGGGATCCTCTGCTCTGCGGCGGCGCTGCTGGCCGCCGAGCGCCGCCCCAGCCGGGAGCGGATCCGTGAGGCGCTGGCGGGCAACCTCTGTCGCTGCACCGGCTATACGAAGATCTACGAGGCGGTGGAGGCGGCGGCGGCGGTGCTGGCGGAGGAGGCGGAGGGCCGCCCAGCCCACGCGCCGGGGACCGCCGGGGAGGAGCACGATGGCTGACCGCTCCGCGTCCACCACGCTCATCGGGCGCCGGCTGCGGCGCGTCGAGGGGCTCGACAAGTCCACGGGACGCGCGGTGTACACCGACGACGTGCAGCTTCCGGGGATGCTCCACGGGAAGATCCTCCGGAGTCCCCACCCCCACGCCCGCATCGTCTCCATCGACACCTCCGAGGCGGAGGCGCTGGAGGGCGTGCACGCCGTCATCACCGGCCGGGACATGCCGGTGAAGTACGGGATCATCCCGTGGACGCCCGACGAGTACCCGCTCTGCGTGGACCGGGTGCGCTACATCGGCGACGGCGTGGCGGCGGTGGCCGCGGTGGACGAGGACACGGCCATCCGGGCGCTGGAGCTCATCCGGGTGGAATACGAACCGCTTCCGGCCTTCCTGGATCCCTTCGAGGCCCTGAACGCCGACGGGAGCACGCCCTACATCCACGAGCCCCGCAAGGAGGGCTGGAACGGCAACGTCACCAAGAAGGTGCACCTGGAATTCGGTGACGTGGACGGCCTCCTGGAGTCCTCGGACGTGGTGGTGGAGGACGACTACTTCTTCGAGGGCACCACCCACGTGCCCATTGAGCCCCACTGCGCCATCGGCCTCTGGCAACCCGGGGCCGACGCGAAGAATCCCCACCCCACCCCCGACGGTCGCCTCACCGTGTGGTCGGCCACGCAGGTGCCCCATTACCTGCACCGGGAGCTGGCGCGGGTGCTGGGGCTGGATCCGGCGCACGTGCGGGTGCTGCAGCCGCTGGTGGGCGGCGCCTTCGGGGGCAAGAGCGAGCCCTTCGACCTGGAGTTCTGCGTGGCGAAGCTCGCCATGCGCACCGGACGTCCGGTGAAGATCCTCTACACCCGCGAAGAGGTCTTCTACGCCCACCGGGGCCGGCATCCCTACCACATGCACTACCGCACCGGCGCCACCGCCGACGGGAAACTCACCTCGGTGGACGCCCGCATCGTCCTGGACGGGGGCGCCTACGCCTCCTTCGGGCTGGTCACCACCTACTACTCCGGCCAGCTCCTCTGCGCGCCGTACGCCATGCCGGCGTACCGCTTCGACTCCACGCGGGTGTACACGAACAAGCCGGCGTGCGGACCGAAGCGCGGTCACGGCTCGGTGCAGCCGCGCTTCGCCTTCGAGGTGCAGATGGACCGCCTGGCGGAGAAGCTGGGCCTGGACCCCATCGACTTCCGGCGCCGGAACTTCATCGGCTCCAACACCCGGACCGTCAACGAGCTGCGCATCACGTCCAACGGGTTCCTGGAGTGCCTCGACGCGGTGGAGCGCGCCAGCGATTGGAAGCGGAAGTTCCGCCGGCTCCCCTTCGGGCGGGGCGTGGGGGTGGCGGGCTCCACCTACATCTCGGGGACCAACTATCCCATCTATCCCAACGAGATGCCGCAGTCGGCGGTGCAGATGCAGATCGACCGCTCGGGCCGCGTGGCGGTGTTCAGCGGCGCCAGCGAGATCGGGCAGGGGTGCGACTCCATGGTGGCGTACGTGGCCGCCGAGGAGCTGGGGGTGCCGCTGGATTACGTGCGGGTGTACCGCGGCGACACCGACTTCACGCCTGTGGATCTGGGTGCGTACTCGTCGCGCGTCACTTTCATGCTGGGCAACGCCGCAATCGATGCAGCGCGTAAACTGCGGCATCAGGTGCAGGAAGCGGTGGCGGAGGCGTGGGAGGTGAAGCCATCGGAGGTCCTGCTGGCCGGCGGGCTGGCGCTCTGGGCGCCCGATACCTCACGGCAGATGCCCGTCCGTGAGGCATTCCAGCTGGCGGAAGCGAAGTTCGGGACGCTGGGCGCCACCGGGTGGTACAACACGCCGAAGGACATCCACGGGAGCTACCGCGGCGGGACCATCGGCGCGTCGCCCGCCTACTCCTTCACCGCGCACGTGGCGGAAGTGGAGGTGGATGTGGAGACGGGGTTCGTGGAGGTGAAGAAGATCTGGATCGCCCATGACTGCGGCCGGGCGCTGAACCCGGTGCTGGTGGAGGGCCAGATGGAGGGCTCGGCGTACATGGGCTTCGCCGAGGCGCTCATGGAGGAGCAGATCTTCAAGGACGCCGACCACGGGCGGGAGGGGCTCCACAACGCGCCCTCGCTCCTGGACTACCGGATCCCCACCAGCCTGGACACGCCGGAGCTGGAGTCGCTCATCGTGGAGTCCATGGATCCGGAGGGCCCGTACGGCGCCAAGGAGGCCGGCGAAGGGCCCCTCCACCCCTCCATCCCCGCCATCGCCAACGCCGTGTACGACGCCATCGGGGTGCGCCTCACGCGGTTGCCCTTCTCGCCACCCAACGTGTGGCGGAAGATCGAGGAGGCACGCGCCGCCGGCTCGCTGGCCAAGCCCGAGCCGCCGCGCCGGGCGGCGTTCACAGGGGTGTGACGCTACCATGACGCGCCGCTGGACCGAATACCGCGCGCTCCTGGGCCCGGTGGTGGTGGTGCTCCTCTTCCTCGCCGCCATGCGCTGGTCGCCCTTCGAGCCTCACCGGCCGCCGGTGGCGACGGCGGAAGACGGCGGCGGGGCGCTCCCGGCGCTCTGGACGGAGGCGGACCGCGCCGTCTTCCGGGACGCGCTCCTGCGCGCGCTGGACGCGGGCGCGGATACGCTGCCCATGGGTGAGGCGGTGGTGGCGGTGGGGCGTCTCTTCGAGGGCGCGCCGTACGCCGCCCACACGCTGGA
>WGEM01000496.1 GCA_015492755.1 Gemmatimonadota bacterium
GACCGCTTCATGTTCGAGATCGTCATCGACCACCTCTCCGAGGAGGAGGAGCTGGAGGTGGTGCGTGCCACCACGGGGATTCAGGACCCCGGGTTCCGGCACGCCGTCACCGGGCCCGACCTCATCGCCTTCCAGCGCCTGGTGCGCCGCGTCCCCGTCTCCGAGGCGGTCCTGGGCTACGCCGTCCGGCTGGTGCGGACCAGCCGTCCGGCCGGCGACGGATCGTCTCCGGAGTTCATCCGCAAGTGGGTGGCGTACGGCGCCTCGGTCCGGGCGGCCCAGTACCTGGTCCTGGGCGCCAAGGCGCGGGCCCTCACCCGCGGCCGCGACCACGTCTCCTTCGACGACATCCGGGCACTGGCGCATCCGGTGCTCCGCCACCGCATCCTCACCAACTTCCACGCCGAGTCGGAAGGACGCACCCCCGCGGAGCTGGTGGATCTCCTCCTGGACGCCGTCCCCCTCCCCTCGTCGGGGATGTAGTCCGTGCGCACCCACGCCCGCCGCCGCGCGCGATCCACCCTCGCCGGGGTCCACGGATGAGCGCCCACGCCCGCGCACGCGCCGCCCGCTCGGGAGCCCGGTTCCTGGATCCCGCCGTCCTGGCCCGGATCGACAACCTGGAGCTCCTGGCGCGGACGGTGGTGGACGGGTTCCTCAGCGGGCTGCACCGCTCGCCCTACCTGGGCTTCAGCATCGACTTCGCGGAGCACCGCCCGTACATGCCGGGCGACGACCTGCGCCGCGTGGACTGGAAGCTCTTCGCGCGCACCGACCGGCACTACGTCAAGCTCTTCGAGGCGGAGACCAACGCCAACTTCGCGGTGGTTCTGGACGTCTCCGGGTCCATGGCCTACGGGAGCCACGGCGTGACGAAGATGGACTACGCACGCTATCTGGCGGCGTCCCTGGCCTTCTTCTCCCACCGCCAGCGCGACCGGGTGGGGCTCATCACCTTCCGGGAGCGGATCGTCGAGTACGTGCCGCCGTCCATGAAGCACATGGAGACCGTGCTCCACGTGGTGGACCGCGCCCGGGCCGAGGGTCCCGGCTCGCTGGCCGGCCCCCTCCTCACCGTAGCGGAGCGCCTGGGCCGGCGAGGAATCCTGGCGCTCGTCTCCGACCTGTACCGGGAGCCCGACGAGGTCCTGGACGCCGTCGGCCTCCTGCGGGCCCGGGGCCACGACGTGCTGGTCTTCCACGTCCTGGATCCCGCCGAACGGCTCTTCCCCTTCGAGGATCCCTCCGGATTCGAGGACCTGGAGACGGGCGAGCAGATCCCCGTGATCCCCCGGCGGCTCCGTGAGGCATACGTGGGGCTGGTCCGGGAGCACATCGAAGCGCTGCGGGAGGGCCTCACCGCCCGGCGGGTGGACTACGCCCTCCTGGACACCGCCGAGCCGCTGGACCGGGCGCTCTTCGCGTACCTGTCCGCCCGCCAGCGCCTGAGCCGACCGCGATGAGCGTGTCCTTCCTGGTCCCGCTCTTCCTGGCCGGGCTGGCTGCGGTAGCGGTGCCGGTGGTGATCCACCTCACGCGGCGGCGCCGGCGGGACGTGGTGGCCTTCCCCTCCCTCATGTTCCTCCGGCGGATCCCCTACGAGGAGCGGCGCCGGCGGACGGTCCGGCACTGGTTCCTCCTCCTGATGCGGGCGCTGGCGGTGGCGCTCCTGGCGCTGGCCTTCGCCCGGCCCTTCCTGGACCGGCCAGGCAGCGGTCCCAACGCCGCCCCCGGCCCCCGGGAGGTGGTGGTCCTCCTGGACCGCTCGTACTCCATGGAGCGGGGCGATGCGATGGAGGAAGCCCGGGACGCCGCCGCCGCCGTCTTCTCCGGCCTCGGACCGCTGGACCGGGCGAGCCTCGTGCTCTTCGACCGGAGCGCGGAGGTGGTGCTCCGCTCCACCACGGACGTACGGCGCCTCCGGGCCGCGCTGGATACGGTGCGACCCGGCTCGGGCGGCACGCGCCTGGGACCCGCCCTCAAGGTCGCCGGGGTGATCCTGGAGGAGTCGGAGCTCCCGTACGGAGAGATCCACCTGGTGAGCGACTTCCAGCGCTCCGCCTGGCGGGGTGACGAGGGCGTCCGCCTCCCGCCGGGCGCCCGGTTGGTGACGGTGGACGTGGCTCCCCCTCCCGCGGAGAACGTCCAGGTCCTGGAGCTCCGGCTGGCCCGGAC
>WGEM01000497.1 GCA_015492755.1 Gemmatimonadota bacterium
GTAGGAGGATGGCTAGCGAGGTGCCGGCGGATCGTTCCGTAGTCCTGGTCCGCGAGATGATCCGGGAACTGGAACCAGCGCAGCAGGCACTTCTCTACAACTGGGCCGTGCGGATGATGGCGGTGCGGGCCTCGAAACGGTCGCGCGTCGCCAAGGCCGTAGCTGCGGTGAGGCTGTCGGCTCGAGCGACTGTCCTGAAACCCGTATTCCTCGAGCTTCGCCGCCGGCTCCTGGAGCTGGGGATCCGATCCAAGCGCCTCCTCTGGGACGACCGCAACTGGGCCGCCCGGTTGGGTCTGGCGGGAATGGCCGGCGCGGCGGCCCTCACCGGAGGCCAGTGGGCCGGCATCGCGGCGCTCGGGGGGGCCATCGGGGTTCCGCTCTGGATGCTTACAGGCGCAGGAGGCACCGTACTGGGCGCCATCATCGATGAGCTGGAGGGGATGATTTCGGATCCCTCCGTGCCGGCGGACGCCATCCCCGTCGACTGGGTGGAGGTGGACCGGATCCTGGAGGGGAGCGACGACGACGAGCCACGCCTCCTGGCGGAGCCGGACGACGACGAGGCGTGAGGAGACGTTTCCGCGGAAACGTCTTTCTCCCTCACCTCCCTGCTCCACGGCGCTACATTTCCCCCATGCACAACCTCGACCCCATCCTCCGGCCGCGTTCCATCGCGGTGATCGGCGCATCGCGCCAGCCCCATACCATCGGCTGGCAGATCCTCGACAACCTCCTCACGCACGGCTACCAGGGCCCGGTCTACCCGGTGAATCCGAAGGCCACGGCCATCCACTCGGTGCCGGCGTATCCCTCGGTGGAGGCGCTCCCCGACGGCGTGGACCTGGGCATCATCGTGGTCCCGAAGGAGCACGTCGTGGACGTGGCCCGCCGGTGCGTGGCCAAGGGCATCCGCGGCCTGGTGGTGATCTCGGCGGGCTTCAAGGAGATCGGGGGCGAGGGGATCGCGCGGGAGCGGGAGCTGGTGGAGGTGGTCCGCGAGGCGGGCATCCGCATGGTGGGCCCCAACTGCCTGGGCGTCATCAACAACGACCCGGCGTTCTCCATGAACGCCACCTTCGCGCCCGCCCGGCCGCCGGTGGGTCCGGTGGGCTTCATCTCGCAGTCGGGCGCCATGGGCGTCTCGATCCTGGACTACGCCGAGAGTCTGGGCATCGGCATCTCCATGTTCGTATCCAGCGGGAACAAGGCGGACGTCAGCGGCAACGACCTCATCGAGTACTGGTACGACGATCCCAGCACCCAGGTGGTGCTCCTCTACCTGGAGGGCTTCGGCAACCCGGCGCGCTTCGTGGAGCTGGGCCGGAAGATGACGCGCAGGAAGCCCATCTGCGTGGTGAAGTCGGGCCGTACGGGCGCCGGTGCCCGCGCCGCCGCGTCGCACACCGGCGCCCTGGCGGGCACCGAGCTGGCCACCGACGCCATCATCGCGCAGGCGGGGGCGCTGCGGGCCCAGAGCGTTAACGAGCTCTTCGATCTGGCGATGGCCTTCAGCAACCAGCCGCTGCCAGCGGGCAACCGCGTGGCCATCGTCACCAACGCCGGCGGCCCGGGCATCATCGCCGCCGACGCCTGCGAGTCCCACGGGCTGGACGTGGTGCGCCTCTCGCCGGAAACCGAGGAGAAGCTCCGGAGCCGCCTCCCGGAGGAGGCCAGCGTCAAGAACCCGGTGGACCTCATCGCCTCGGCCACCCCCGCCTCCTACGAGTTCGCGTTGGAGTGCGTCTTCGAGGATCCCAAGGTGGACGCCGCCATCGCCGCCTTCGTGCCGCCGCTGGGGATCCAGACGCAGGACGTGGCGCAGGCGTTGGTGCGGGTGAACGCCAAGTTCCCCCACAAGCCGCTCCTGGCGGTGCTCATGGGCCGGCAGGGGCTTCCGGCGGGGCTGGCGGAGCTGCACGAGGCCAGCATCCCCGGCTACATCTTCCCCGAGTCGGCGGCGCGCGCGCTGGGCGCCATGTGGCGCTACCGCCGGATCCGGGAGCGTCCGGAGGGGCGGGTGGTGGACTTCGCCGTGGACGACGACGCCGTGACCCGCATCCTGGACGCGGCGCTGGAGGCGGGCACCGCCAAACTCTCCGAGCCCGACGCCATGCGCGTCCTGGAGGCCTACGGGATCCCCGTGCTCCCGTGGCGCTTCGTGGAGGCGGACGCGGCCGGCGCCGGAGGCCTGGCGGAGGGAGCCGTCGCAGCGGCGGCGGAGCTGGGCCTTCCGGTGGCGGTGAAGCTGGTGAGCCCCGACGTCACGCACAAGACGGAAGTGGGCGGCGTCCTCCTGGACCTGGAAACGGAGGACGAGGTGCGCGCCGCGGTGGCGGATCTGGAGGCGCGCATCCGCGACGCCGGACACGCCCTGGACGGTGTGCTTGTACAGCGTATGGGACCCACCGGCGGTACCGAAACCATCGTGGGCCTCACCCGCGTGCCCCGGGTGGGCGCGCTGGTGATGTTCGGGATGGGCGGGATCTACGTGGAGGTGATGCGCGACGTGGTGCTTCGTCTGGCGCCGCTCCACGACACCGACGCCCGCGAGATGATCCGTCAGGTGAAGCTCTCCACCCTCCTGGACGGCGTCCGCGGGCAGAAGCCCCGCGACGTGGAAGCCATCGCCGAGGTGATCCTCCGGCTGAGCCAGCTCTCCCAGCGCCATCCCCGCATCGCCGAGATGGACATCAACCCGCTCCTGGCGCTGGAGTCGGGCGTGGTGGCGCTGGACGCGCGCGTCCAGGTGGAGGCGGCGGAACCGGCGTAGGCGCCGCCGCCGTCAGCGCCCCACGCGGAGCGTCACGCCGGCGGTGAAGCCGTCGCGCTCCCCCTCCTCCGTGGGCCACTGACCGAAGGAGTACCGCCCGTACACCGAGCTCACGCCCACCCGGCCGGCGCGGCTGCGCGGCGTCCAGCGGAGCGTCACGGTGCCGTGCTCTCCGGCGTGCCATCCCCGGTTCACCAGCTCCTGCTCCAGCCCGAAGGTGCGGTAGAGCGCCCCGTCGGCCTGGAGCTGCACGCGCTCCAGCCAGGGCGCCAGGAAGTCCAGGCGCTGGTTCCAGTACGCCTGCACGCTCCAGCGGCCGTGGGTGCGGGCCGCCACACCCAGCGCGTCGCGCGCGTCGGAGGCGAAGGGCCGCACCGCGTCCAGGCGCGCCACCACCGACGGGAGGATCCTCCTCCAGTCGCCGGCGTTGATCCCCCAGCGCAGATCCAGGCCCACGGTGCCCAGGTGCTCCCGCCACGCCGAGTCGCTCTCGTAGCCCGCCACCACCATCGCCTCCACGAAGCCGCGGTTGGTACCGGGATGCGCGCGGGACCACGCCAGGAGTTCGTCGGGGCTCAGGTTCCGGGGCGCCCGGGGCGGCGGCGTGGAGAGCGAAACCGAGAGGCCGGCGCCGGCGCGGAGGGTGTTGGCGTCGGGCACGCGGTGATCGCGGTCCAGCGGCACCAGCGCGTCGGCCTGCAGGTGGAGGACCCACGACCGGGGGTAGCCCCCCTCCGCTCGGCGGCCGTGCCCCGTGCGGCAGCCGCCGGCGGTGGCGCGTACGCCCAGCCCTCTGCCCTCGGGCGTGGCCACGAAGGCGGGTCCCGCGCCCCACCCGAATCCGCCCCCGTCGCACACCCAGAGCGCCTCCGCGTCGGTCTGGGCCCGGGCGGCCGCGGGGCCTGCCAGCGCCACCACCGACGCCAGCACGCCGCCGGCCCACCACACCCTCCTCACCCTCCTCATGCGATCACGTCCGGATAGTCGATGATCTGGTTCAGCGTCACCGCCACCTCGCAGAAGCGCATCCGGCCCTCCCGGAAGACATCGATGAAGACCTCCACCGCCGAGGCGAAGTCGTGCGCGCCGCGAAAGCCCATCCCCTGTTCGGCGAAGTCCACGAAGCGCCGCGCCATGTCCCGGCAGCGTCCGCCGAAGTTGGGGTCGGCGGGATCGTAGTAGGGCAGATCTCGGAGCCTCCGGGTCCGGTTGGCGAGGTAGCCCTCCTCCGCCTGGCGCGCACTGAGAAACTGCCCCAGGAACTGGTAGGTGTCGCGCACCGCCTGCCGGTGGAAGTCCCAGTCGGGCGGGTCGCGGCGCACGTGGAAAGGCTCCGCCACGGCGCGGGCCAGCCACGCGGCGGGCGCGTCGCCGACGTCGTCGCGGTGCGCCGCCATGTGCCGCACGAAGTTCCGGATGTTGGCGCGCCAGCCCGCCGGGTCATCGCCCTCCAGCCCCACGAAGCGCCGCGGTCCCTCCACGGTGATGGCGTCCCACGCAGTCCCGGCGCCCTCCCGCCAGAGCGTCCAGTAGCGCTCGAAGGGCATGTCCAGACGTAGCAGCCAGGCGTCGGTGCCGAAGAGGATCCGGGGCCCCACCTCCGGATCGGCGACGAGTTCGCGCAGCGTCTTGAAGTATGTATCGAACTGCGACTCGTGTTCGGGCTCGAACATGGCCACGTGCTTCGCCAGATCGGTATACACACCCGGGTAGCGCTTCATGAACTCCAGAATCGTCCGACCCCAGTTGTCTTCCGGGCGCGCGTCGGGTTGCTCGGGAGGCGGCCAGTTCTCGCCCAGGCAGTGTCGGCGGCCCAGCGCCTCCCATCCACCGAAGTGTGCGAAACATACACGCAATCCCTCGAAGTCACGGAGCACGTCCGTCCACTGGATCGGGTTGCAGAGCTCGATGGCCTCGCGGGTGCGAAAGAAACCCCCGTGCCCGCAGTGCAGGAGCACCGGGAGCTCGCGCTCCAGGCAGTACGTGTAGACGCGGCGCATCTCTGGACTGTCCACCGAGTATCCCAGTGAGGGATAGAGCTTGACCCCGACGAACCCCTTCTCCTCCACCGCGCGCCGGAGCTCGTCGAAGTGTCCCGGACGCTCCGGGTGCAGGCCGAAAAAGGGGAGGATGCGCCCGGGGCGCTGGAGCGCCGCCTCGGCGGTGCCCTCGATCTGGGCCAGATAGCGCCGGCGGTCCTGCTCCAGCTCGGGCGCGCCGAAGATGTCCATCATGAGCGCCACCATGACGTCGTCACGCTCCATGTGCGCCAGGAGGTCGTCCGCCACATCGGTGATGGTGGGCTTCATGGACTGCCGAAGCGTCTGGATGACATCGACGACCGTGTCCACCAGCCCCTCCGCCTCCACGGCGTCCAGCGCCGAGGTGATGAACTCGCTGGCCCGCCGCACCACCACGTCGTCCAGGCTCGAATCCATACCGAGTTCGAAGGGCGTGCCCCGAAGGCGTGCGCGGGCGGCCTCGCTGAGGCTGGGCACCCCCATGAAGCGGTGGATGAGCCGCTCCAGGAGGCGGACCTCGTCCAGGTATTCGGGACGGTCGAGCTGCTCATAGAGGAGGTCGCCCACCGCGTCGGCCAGCGGTTTCGGCACGCCTCTGTACTCCAGCCGCTGCGTGATGACGCGCACCGCCTCCCGGCTCAGGATGGAGTAGAGGGTGAAGACGTGGGTGTGGACGTCGATGCGCATCAGCGCACCTCGAAGGTGACCGTGGCGGTGGCGGTGGCCCGCGCCATGTCACGCACCGTGAAGACGTAGTCCTGCGCCGCCGACGCAGTGCGCGGCGTGCCGGAGAGGACACCGGTGAGGGGATCCAGCGAGAGCCCCGGCGGGAGCTTCGGCTCGACGCTCCAGGAGTAGGGGGGCCTCCCGCCCTTCGCCTCCAGACGAGCGGTGTACGCGCGCCCCACGGCGGCGGGCCGGAGCGCGGTGGTGGTGATGGTGAGCTCCGTAGGTGCCGGGTCTTCCAGCTTTCCGCCGCGGGTGTCTCTCGGACTGAAGAGCGCCACGAAGACCTCGCGCAGCTTGAGGAGCGTCTTGTCGTAGAAGAGCCCCGCCAGCGCCGAGACCGCCACCAGCCCCCACGGCGCCGCGCCGCCGTCGAACTGCACGCCGGTGCCCGCCAGGAAGCCGGCTCGGACCACCGCGTAGAGGATGAACGCAGAGCCCGCACCCAGATACGGCGCCATCCAGTAGTGGAGGAACCAGCTCCGGGTGAGCTTCCCCTCCCCGCGGTACGACGCCAGCGACTGCCCCGCCGCCAGCGTGCCGCCCAGCCCGCCGATGAGGAGCACCAGGAGAGCCAGGCGTCCCTCCCCGCTGAGGGGACGGCTCGCACCCCACGGGGGATCCCACGTCACGTCCGGCGGCGGAGTCGGGTTCGCGGCATCACCTGCAGGCGCGTCCTCCGTCACCACGGAGGCGCCGCCCTCCGGCGCCTCGGCGGTCCACACCGTCCAGAAGGTCCAGCCCCCGAAGGCCAGAATCACCATGAGGTAGGCGGTGAGGACGACGACCGCCCACCGGGCCATGGGCACCTTGGGCGCACTCGCGGGATCGGAGGCCGCGGCACCGCCCCGGAACGTCCGCCAGAGTCTGTGGCTCCAGCGTCGCGGCGCGGAGGGCTGAGGCATTGTCGGTGTCATGGGACGGCCCCCCGGTGGGAGTGGAGGAGGGGGAGGCTACCCGCAGCGTAGTGCTCCGGTGCGCGGAGAGCAAGAAGAATCTTCCTTGACAAGCGCCTCCAGTGGCGGGGAGACTCCTCTGCGACAGCCCCCGCCAACAAAGAACCCCCCATGACCGACGACGCTTCCGCCAGCACGACGCCCATCCACCTGTGGATCGTGGGCGCGCTGGCGCTCCTCTGGAATGCCGTAGGAGCCTGTCCGAGTAAAGGAGTGGGCCGCGCACGTGGTGCGTTCGCGTGTTCAGTCAAGGAGCGCCGACGAGGCGTAGCAGCGCTACGGCGAGGAGAAGCGACGATGGATCAACCGCGAACCCACCACGTGCCCGTCCACCTGCAGGACCATGACATCGAAGATTGTGGGTTGGGCGCGGCACGGCCCCGCCTCCGTCGTTGGCGCTCCTGGACGTAGCCTTGGGCTACGCCGTCGTCGCGCCGCCTAGGATTCGGGGCCGTGGCACGCCCAACGCGGCCCGCTCTCTTACTCGGACAGGCTCCTGGGAGCCTTCGATTACCTCATGACGCAGACGGAAAACGAAGCGTACATGAGCAACTTCGCGCCGGAGCAGCTGGAGTTCTTCTACGGATTCCCCGCCTGGCTCGTGGCCTTCTGGGCGGTGGCGGTGTGGGGAGGCGTGGCCGGCGCGCTGGTATGGTACGCCCGGGCCATGGCCGCCAGGGGCACCCTCAGGTAACGGGCTCGGGACGTTCAGGCGGAGAAGCGATCCCGGCCAGCGCCCGGCTCCACCAGCGCACGATGAGGACCACCACCAGCACCGCCAGCGCGTAGCCCGGCACGCTTCCCGGGAAGGGCGCAGCCAGCAGGTGCTCGAGCATCTGCACCGCGATCATGGAGCCGAAGATCTCCGGGGCAAGGCGCGGCGCGCGGGCCACCACCTCCAGCAACGCGGCGAGGATCGCCGCGGCGACGAGTCCCGACACGATCCACACCGGAACCGACTCCTGCAGCCCGCCGGGCACCGCCACCATCCCGAAGGCGAAGACGGCAAACCCGGTGACGGCGCGGAGCGCCGGCCGCGCGCGGAAACGGCGGTGGGCGGCCGCCAGCGCCAGCATCCCCGAGGTGAGGAAGAAGACGGGGAGGACCACCTCCAGCGGGGGCGCCAGGAGCGCCACCCACGTCGCCGCCCCGCTGTAGTCGGGGAGCGGCGGGAGCTCCGCCGTCCAGACCGCCGCGGCGGCGCCCAGCCCCGCCAGCGCGAGGCCCAGCGCCGGCCCGGAGTAGCGGGGCGCCGGGACCGCCTCACTCGCCGGGATCCACGAGTGGCCCAGCGCCACCACAAGCGAGACGCCTGCGGTGACCACCAGCGCCGCGAGTCCGATGCCGAAGGCCACCGCACCGGCCTGAAATCCATACGGCTGCGCCGTGACGAAGGCCGCCGTGGTGGCCGGCCAGGCGTTGGCGCCGCCCAGGACCATCGCCGCGCCCAGCACCGGCGCCGCCACCCGCAAGGGCGCCAGGACGAGGCGGCCCCGGCTCCAGAGCACCACCGCCGTCACCGCGCCGGCGCCGTAGAGGATGAAGAGCGCCAGCGCCAGCCCCACCGAGATCATGGTGCGGCGGGTCTGGCTCTGCCGGTACGCCCGTGTCCAGCTCTCCGGGACGTGTACAAAGCGCCGGAGGTCCGCGACCTCCGCACCGGAGATCCGCGCCTCCGCCCGGGCCTCCCCCTCCACGCCCGTGAGGCGGGTGGGGTCACGGAAGGTGAACGTCCAGTCGGTGCGGGCTTCCCGCGCCGTCTCCTCCGCCGCCACCTCCTCCCAGGTGCCGGGCCAGAGCACCGCGCGGGCCAGCGCACGCGCCGAGTCCTCCGGCAGGCTGGTGCCGGGTCGCCCTTCCGGGAGGCGATGGGCGATCCTCCGTAGCGTCCCGTCCACCTCCAGGTTCACGAGGAACTCCTCGGCGCGTTCCTCCGGCGGCGCGTCCCAGTTCACGAACCGCACGATCCACTGCGGAGGAGCCAGGAAGGTGCCCAGGAGCGCCTCCACCGAATCACGGCCCAGTTCGCGCACCACGTAGACGTGCGCCTGACCCCGGCCGTCTCCGGCGGTGGCGGCGGCCCACCACCCGGTGAGGTCGTGCCCGCGCGTGGTGAGCGCGTCGCGCGCCAGCGCCTCCGCCTGGGCACGGCCCACTTCCAGCCGGGGCGGCGCTCCCCGCGCCAGGAGCGCGCCCACCCAGAGAGCGAAGCCGGCCACCGCCACCGCGCCCAGCGCGGCGGGACTGAGGAGCGCCGGCCGGGGCGCGCCCGCCGCCACCGGCGATGCGGGCGCCCCCGGTGCCGCAGCTTCGGTGTCCGGTGACCCGCCCGCGTGCGGAACGGCTCGGGGCGTGTCACCCTCCCGCGCGCGAGGCCGCCAGGCGCGGTTGTACGCCCACTCCGGCGCCTCGGCGCGCGCCCGCCCCCCGCGGCGGGCCCACAGCACCGCCGCCAGGGGCACCAGCGCCACCAGGATCACCACGCCCTGGTCCAGGCGCGCATCCGACGCGAAGAGCACGCTGGAGATGAGCGCGAGGTCGTAGAGGAAGTGGGCCAGGATGGTGGGAACCAGGCCGAAGCCCACGTACACCGCCCCCCAGAGGAGCGCAGGCGGCGTGAGCTCCACCACGCGGGCGTAGGCCGGCTGCTGCGGGTAGTTGGCGTGGCCGGCGGCAAAGACCACCGCCTGCAGGAGCACCGCCCCCCAGATCCAGAGGTTCCGGCGCCCGTAGCGGGCGCCCAGCAGCGCCGCGCAGGCGATGGGGACCGCCCGGAAGACGCTCTCCTCCCAGAAGGCGGCGAAGAGCGAGACGGAGACCGCCTGGAGCCACGGCGCGTACGTGGCCAGAAGGTCCGGATGCACCAGCGCGTCGGCAGGCGACCACCATCCCTCCAGGCGCGAGGTACCCAGATAGAAGAGCACCACGTAGCCCACCTGCAGCCCCACCAGGAGGTACGCCGACACGGTGATCCCCAGCGCCGGGCGGGATGCCGCCACCTCCGGCAACCAGAACGTCCACTGCTGCAGGTGCCCCGGAAAGGCGCGGCGGCCCAGTGACTCGCCCGCCATGAACACGAAGGCCAGCAGCGGCGTGCCCAGCGCGGCGATGGCCAGCGCCGCCAGATTCTGGAGCACGAAGG
>WGEM01000498.1 GCA_015492755.1 Gemmatimonadota bacterium
CGTACGCCGCCACGCCTCCGGCGCCGGGCGTCGGGGGTGCGGCGACCGCCTGGGCGCCGAGGGCGGTAGGAACCGCCCACGCCGCGGCCAGAGCGAACGCCAGACGCCTGCTCCAGGTGCGAACCGTCATCGTCATCATCCAGGACTCCTGTTGTTCGACGACCTGCTAATCGCCAAGGCAGATGCCCATGGCCCGGGCGGTGGCTACGATGTCGCCGTCCAGCGGAACCGTCTTGGTGCTGGCGACGGCCTGTCCCAGCGGGACCGCCAGGACGTCGGGCGGATCGAGCGCCACCATACAACCGAAGCACCCGTCGCGCACCAGCTTCACCGCGGCGGCCCCGAATCGGAGCGCCAGCAGCCGGTCGTAGGCGTTGGGACCGCCCCCGCGTTGCAGGTGACCCAGCACCAGATGCCGCGTCTCGCGCCCCGTGCGTTCCGTGATGTCCATGGCCACCACCTGCGCCATGCCGCCCAGTCGCTTCTGTCCGCCCGCCTCCACCCGGAAGAGCGGCTCACCGCCCACGGGGTACGCGCCTTCCGCCACCACGACGATGGCGAATTCCCGACCCTCCGCGTACCGGGCTTCGATCTTCTCGCACACGCGCTCGATGCGGTACGGAATCTCGGGAATGAGGATCACGTCGGCGGTACCCGCGAGCCCGGAGAACATGGCGATCCACCCGGCGTGGCGGCCCATCACCTCCACACACATCACCCGCTGATGCGCCTCGGCGGTGGAGTGGAGCTTGTCGATGGCGTCGGTGGCGGTCTCCACGGCGGTGAGGAAGCCGAATGTGAGGTTGGTAGCCGCCAGGTCGTTATCGATGGTCTTCGGGACGCCCACCACCCTGAGGCCCTTCTGGAAGAGCGTGTGCGCGATCTCCAGCGACCCATCTCCCCCCACGGCGATGAGCGCGTCGATCTCCAGACGCTCCAGAGCCTCGATGACCTCGTCGGAGCGATCCTGGTAGGTGACGGCGCCGTCGGGACCCTTCACCGGCCAGCGCAGCGGATTTCCGTGATTGGTGGTGCCCAGGATGGTCCCGCCCAGGTGGGTGATCCCCCGGACGGCGCGCCGATCCAGGCGTACGACGCCGTTCTCTTCGAAGAGGCCGTCGTAGCTGTCGCGGATTCCGTAGACCTCCCACCCGAGGCGCTCGGCGGCGAGCACCACCGCCCGGATGACGGCGTTGAGGCCGGGGGCGTCGCCTCCGCCCGTGTTGATGGCGATGCGTCGGATGTCGGGGTGCATGGAACCTCACTCCTGATGCGTCGGTGGGGGTGCGATCAGCGTAGCCGTAGACGCGCCTGCAGGGAAGCCAGCAGGCGCTCCAGTTCGGCCCGCTGGTCTCCGGCCCCGGGGAGCGCCGCCTCCGCCTCCGCCAGCGCCGCGGCGGCGCCCGCCGCATCGCCCGCCTCCAGGAGGTCGGAGGCCAGCAGCGCCCACGCGCGGGCGGCGGGGCGAAACCCGGCACGGAGTGCCCGCCGCTGCGCCTCGGCTGCGCCCTGCACGTCGCCCAGCTCCCGCAAGGCCGACGCCAGGAGGTGGTGGGTGGAGGGGTTGTCGGGCCGGAGCGCCGCCGCCGCGCGGGCCGCCGCCGCGGCTTCGTGGGGCCGGCCAAGGCGAAGCGCCACGTCGGCCAGGAGTGTGGGGGCCTGATACTGATCCGGCCGCTCCCGCCAGGCGCGACGCAGGAAGAAGCGTGCCGACTCCAGCCGTCCGTACCGGCTCAGGTGCGACGCCAGCGCCAGCGCCTTGTCGTATCGGAGCCCCACCATCCCCACGCCCACCTGATAGGCACGCAGCGCCTCCCGGGGGCGGTCCGCCTGCATGAGCCGGCTCCCCATCTCCACCCATCCGAAGCCTGATTCCGGGTGGCGCTCCAGGTGCCGTTCCATGAGGGTGGCTTCGTCGCGCCAGTCGGCCACGCGGAGGGCGCTGCGTGCCCCGCCCAGCACCACCAGAACGGCGCAGAACGCGGCACCCAGGGGGGGGCGCCACCGCTCCAGCGCCACCAGCGCCCCGGCCAGGAGTCCCACCGCCGCCACCGAGGGGAGATACAGGTTGCGCTCCGCCACGATCACCGGGCTCAGGTAGAACACGTTGGCCACCGGCAGGAGCGCCGCCACCACCCAGAGCGTCGCCGGGGCCGTCCAGCGGGCCTCCTCCCCCCGCCGCCACCCCACCCAGGCGCCGGCGAGCACCAGGAGCGCCAGCCCCGCTCCGGTGAACCCCATCGGGGTCCAGCCGTACGCCACCGGGAGCAAGCGCGGCGCGTAGATCACGGAAAGGTCGGCGGGCCACACCAGGAGGCGCGCCACGTGCGCCCATCCCTGGGCCACCGTCCAGACGCGGGGCATCTCCTTGAGTTGTTCCATCCCGTACGGAGGCGGCGTCTCGGCAAAGCTGCCCAGCACGGCGAAGCGGCCCACCAGGACGGCCGCCAGGACCGCCGTCAGGAGGGCATAGAGCGGCGCGGTGCGGCGGAGGTACGCCGGCAGCTTCCGCATGCCCATGCGGGAGCGGGCGGCGTCGACGATGAGGAGGAGGAGCGGGAGGACGGCGGCGCCCTCCTTCGCCATGATCCCCAGGGCGTAACAGAGCGCGACGCCCAGCGCGCGCGTCAGGGTGTACGCCCCGGGGCGGGTGTGGATGAGGCACGCGCCCAGCACGAAGATGGTCGCCCACAGCTCGGAGACGCCCGGGACGTTGGCCACCGCCTCCACGTGCACGGGGTGCACCGCGAAGAGGAGCCCCGCCGCCGCCGCCGTCGCCGGGGGGAGGACGCGGGCCAGGACAAGGACCACCAGCGCCGTAGCCAGCCCGTGGAGCAGCACCGAGCCCAGGTGAAAGACCGCCGGACTCCCGCCGCCCAGCGCCCAGAGGAGCGCGTAGGTGGCGGTGGCCACCGGCCGCCACGCCCCCACCTCCTGACTGGAGGGGCCCGGCCACGAGGGCTCCAAGAGACGCCCGGGGAGGCGGGAGAGGTCCTGGATCCCCGGATCGAAGACCGTGAGGAAGGCTCCGTCGCCCACGAAGGCATTGCCGAACGTGCCCAGGTGCGCCGCCACGGCCAGCCCGCCCGCCATGGCGGCGGCGTGCCCGATACCCAGGCGCTCCAGGAAGATGAAGCGCCCCACCCCCGGCTGGGAGGTGGGGCTTGTCACGACGGTCGGCTGATGCAGGCTCCTAGAAACTCCATCGCACGGTGCCCGACAGCTCCGCACCCAACAGGCGCACACCCACGCCGTTCACGTCCTTGATGGAGCCCACCAGGATCCGCGCCTTGGGGAAGAAGTCGTAGGCGCCGAAGACCCGCAGAGGGAGGTCGCCGCCGGCGGCCACCAGCCATCCGGAGCCGCGATCCGCCCCGTCGGGCTCGGTGCGCTTCTGGTACCGGAAGTCCACGTGCGGCCGGAAGACGAACCCGCCGCCCAGGCCCACCGATCCCACGAAGCCTGCCACCGCCAGGTTCTGCTTCGCGGTGACAATGGTGGTGTCGCCCACCACCGACCCCACGGCGTCCACGATGTCCAGCGTGAGGTCACCGTTCTCCCGTATCACGTCGGCGGCGTAGATGGTCCACACACCGGCGCCCGCCCGGAAGGCGTAGGTGGCGTCCACGCGGAACCGGTTACCGGCCTGGAAGAGATTCCTCCCCCGTGCCTGGTCCGCGGTGTACGTGCGGAAGGTGGCGCCGGCGGTGAAGGTGTTGGTGCCGATGTTGCGGTCCAGCCCCACCCGGATACGGGTCTCGTTGCCCGGGCGGTACGTGAGGTCGGCGTCCGCCGACGGCTCGAACTCGCCCCGCACGGAGTACGCGCCGGCCAGACCGACACCCCACGCGCCGATTCTGGTTGCGGTGGCCACCGACGTGGTGAGCGCCGGACCGCTGCCCAGCGTGGCCTCCCGGAAGCCCAGGAGGTCCGTGGCCAGCACCGACGTCACCACCGCTTCCTCGGCGTCGTTGGTGGCATCTCCCGACGGAAGAGTTGCTCCCACGGAAACCAGCGCCCACGGCGTGGCGTTGTAGGAGAGCTTCACGCGGGTATCGGTGACGCCCTGAAGCGTGAACTGCACTCCGTCCCGCTCCACCTTGCCCTGCGCCCACGCCGAGGAGACATCGAGGCGGAGCTTGTCGCCCAGCGGCAAGCGCAGCGCCACGGGGTAGAGGAGAAGCTGCGCCGCCTCGGCGCCCAGCCCCTCGTCAAAGGAGTACCCGGTGTAGTGGGCGGCCACACCGATGGTGCGCTGCGCCATCGCCGGCGCCGTGAGTACTCCGGTGGCCAGAACGGCCAGGGCGAGCGCCAACCGGCTCGTGCGCGCGGTCATTGGTCACCTCCCCCGGGGCGCCGGATGACGATTCGGATCTGCGCCTGCGCTGCCGTCGTGACGTTTTCCTGTCCCTGCGATTCCTGGACGGCGTCGCTGCGGTCCTCGCTGGCGGTCTGCTGCTGCGCCGTCTCCTTCTGCTGTGTGGAGCCCAGATCGATGGTGCCGGATGTGGGCGTGGGATTCACCGCCTCCGACGCGCCGTTGAGCGTCGAGGCGGTCTGGGTGGTCCCGCCCTCGTCGGTGGTGGTGGAGCCGGTGGTGGTGGCGGGGGGCGGTGCCACCGCCCCCTGCTGGGTCGTCTCGCCCGTCTGGGCGGCGGTCTGCGCCAGGTCGTCGGTGGTGGTCTGGGCCGCGTCCTGCAGCGTCTCGGCCTCCACCAGCTCCTGGGTGGCGGCCTCGAAGCCCGGGTCGAGCTGCTGGGCCTGCTGGAAGGCCTGCGCCGCCGCCTCGTACTGACCCTGGTCCTTCAGGCGCAGGCCTCGCCCGTACGCCAGGAACGCCAGCACGTTGTCGGTGCGGTTCTCCAGGATGCGCTGCTCCTCCGCCGGCGTGAGCTCGATGCCCAGCACATCGCGGAAGGTCCGGAAGACGAGCTGCTTCTCCATGTCGAAGAGCTGCTGGAGGGAGGCCGCCTCGTCGATGCGGCCCACCGATGAGGCGTTGGGGACGTTGAGGACCTCCTGTGTGACGGAGATCTCCTCACCCAGCGGCGTCAGCACGCCCTGGATGACGTGCTCGGCCCGCAGGAGGCGCCCCGCCCGGGCGCCGGTGCCCTGCTCGGCGTAGCCCGCCTCGGTGAGCGCCATCTCGTCCAGGAGTGCCTGGATCTGCGCCCGCTCCAGCACCGTGATGGCGTTGGAGACGGCGAAGTCTGTGGTCATCATGTCCGCCAGCGCGTAGATGAGGGGCTCCAGGTTCTCGTCGTCAGAGTTGAAGGCGAAGGGGAAGATGGCCACGGTGCGCGGCTGCGGATCGGTGGCGGCCAGTTCCTCCTCGCGGGCCAGCGCCTCCCGCGCCTGCTCCTTGAGGATGTTCTGCGCGATGTACTGCAGGCGCCGGCGCAGCTCCGCCTTCAGCGGCTCGGAGCGCCCCACCTCGAGGTATCGATTGTAGGCGTCGCGTGCGGCGGCCCAGTCGCCGAACTCCTCGTGGACCATCCCCAGGTAGAGGAGCGCGGGTCCGCTTTCGTTGCCGGCGTCCACGGCCGTCTGGAGGACTTCGCGGGCCGCCTCGTATTCGCCGGCCTTGAAGCGGGCCATACCGAGCTGAACCATCAGGTCGGTATTGTCCGGCTCCATGCCGAGGCGACGCTCGATATCCGGGATGTCGGCGGGGTCCACCTCGGGGATGGCGTAGGCGCACGCTCCGAGGAGGAGCGCGGCCGCCACCAGGAGGAAGGAACCTGCGGGGCGGTGGGG
>WGEM01000499.1 GCA_015492755.1 Gemmatimonadota bacterium
AGATGTGTATAAGAGACAGCCACCGCCTTCCCCGTGCCGAAGACCCTGGGCTGGGTGGCCCGGTTGATGAACGGAACCAGGGAGTTCATGAGGAGGATGGCGTACATGACGCCCTCGGGCAGCCCGCCCCACAGGCGGATGAGGACCACCAGGACGCCGATCCCCGCGCCGAAGATCCAGGCGCCCAGCGGGGTCGTGGGCGAGGTGACCATGTCGGTGGCCATGTAGACGGCGCCCAGCATGAGGCCGCCGCTGAAGAGCATGAAGAGCGCGCCGGGCTTGTCCGGATCCAGCGTGTGGATGAGCTGCGCCAGCACCGCCACCGTGAGGAAGATGGAGACGGGGATGCGCCAGTCCAGGTACTTCTTCAGCGCCAGGTAGCCGCCGCCCAGGAGGATGATGATCCCGGCCGTCTCACCCAGCGATCCGCCGGTGGAGCCCAGGACCAGCCGCACCAGCTCCGTGTCGGCGCCCTCGAACTTCATGAGGCCCAGCGGGGTGGCGCCGGTGACGGCGGCGGCGTCGCCCGACATGAACGGGAGCGCCAGGTTCGGGCCCCGCAGCGCGGCCCAGCTCCCCCCGGGCACGGCCCAGGTGGTGAGGCTCTCCGGGAAGGCGGCCTGCAGGAAGGCCCGTCCCAGGAGCGCGGGGTTGAAGACGTTCTGCCCCAGCCCGCCGAAGAGGAGCTTCCCGAAGCCGATGGCGAATCCGCCGCCCAGGAGCGCCATCCACACCGGCAGCCCCGGAGGGAGGGTGAGGCCCAGGAGGAGCCCGGTGATGGCCGCCGACCCGTCCCGGAGCGTGCCGCCGGGCCCGAAGAGGCGCTCGGTGACCAGCGCGCCGGCCACCGCCGCGGAGAGGACGAGGACGGCGCTGGGCCCGAAGTACCAGATGGAGGCCGCCACCACCGGGACGAGGGTGGCCACGACGGTCCACATGATGCGGGGCGTCGAGTCGGGCGCCTTGATGTGGGGTGAGGCCTGGAGCTCGAAGCGCGGCGCCTCCATCAGGCCACCTTCTCCTTCCCGGCATCCCTGTCGTCCGCCTCAGGCTTCGGCGGGGGCGGCGCCTTCCGCAACTGGTTCTTGCTCAGGGCGAACATCTGGGAGAGGGGGATGTTGGACGGGCACACGTACGAGCACGAGCCGCACAGCATGCAGTCCATGAGGTGGTAGCGGTCCCGCATCTCCTCGTAGCGCCCCGCCTGGGCCAGGATCCCCAGTTGGGACGGGTTCAGGAAGACCGGGCACGCCTCCAGGCAGTGCCCGCACTTGATGCACGGGTAGGTGCGCCGCGGCTTGATCTGGTCCCGGGTGAGCACCACGACCCCGGTGGTGCCCTTGATGAGGGGCGTGCGCATGTCAGGCTGGCTGGACCCCATCATGGGCCCGCCGAAGACGATCTCCGCCGCGTCGTCGGTGATCCCGCCGCAGTACTCCAGCACATCGCCCAGCATCGTCCCCACCGGGATGATGAGGTTGGAGGGCCGCCGCACGCCGGGTCCGGTGACGGTCACGATCCGCTCGATGAGAGGGAGGCCCGTCTCGAAGACCTCGGCGATGGTGGCGATGGACCCCACGTTCTGCACCACCACCCCCACGTGCATGGGCAGCTTCCCGGAGGGGACCTCCCGGCCGGTCACCACGTGGATGAGCATCTTCTCGGCGCCCTGGGGATACTTCACCACCAGCGGCTGCACCGTGACGTCCAGATCCGGCGGGATGGTGCGCTGGAGCGCTTCGATGGCGTCCGGCTTGTTCATCTCCACCCCGATGACGGCCCGCTGGACGCCCAGGCACTGCATCATGATGCGGATCCCGAAGTGCACCCGCTCCGGGAACTCCACCATGGTGCGGTGGTCGGTGGTGAGGTACGGCTCACACTCCGCCCCGTTCACCAGGAGCCACTCCAGCTTCGTGTCCGGCGGCGGGGAGAGCTTCACGTGGGTGGGGAAGGCGGCGCCGCCCAGCCCCGCCACCCCGGCCTCCTGCACCGCCCGCCTCACCTCTTCGGGCGGAAGGCCTTCCCAGCTCGGGAC
>WGEM01000500.1 GCA_015492755.1 Gemmatimonadota bacterium
GTCTCTCGGTGCTGGGCCGTATCGATCGTATGGCGTCGCAGATGCACGCGGTCATCGAGCTGGTGACGGGAGCGCCCGCGACTGCGGAGGCGGAACGGTCCTTCCGATTCGACGACGACGAAGAGGGGTAGCGGGAACCATCCGCCGGGCTCGTCGCTTTCGACGGTGGGTGCCGCGTCGGGGTGGGCGGTGCCGGCCGTACAGACGTCCCCGGATCTTCCCTGACACCGGAGCGAGCACGCGGGTGACCGACGGACCGGAGCGCGGGACCAAAGAAGGGTTCGAAGAGGAAGCGCTTCCTCATCTGGATGCGGTCTATCGCTTCGCGCTTCGCCTGTCGGGGGCGCCCGACCAGGCGGAGGACCTGGTCCAGGAGACCTTTCTGCGCGCGTACCGGTCGTGGGATCAGTACACGCGCGGCACGTCGGCGAAGAGCTGGCTCTTCACCATCTGCCGGAACGTCTTCCTGAGACGCCAGGAGCGCGGCAAGCGCCACGACGAGATCGTGGCGGAGAACGTCGCGCGTGACGGGCCCGGCCTGCGGCCGGTGAACCCGCTCTGGACCTCCGCGAAGGAGGTGGACCCGGAAGGTGAGTTCTTCGACGCCATCGTCGACGACCGGATCCTCGACGCCATCGATGCCCTCCCGGAGGAGTATCGCACGGCGGTGGTCCTCTCCGACGTGGAGGGTCTGCCCTACGCCGAGATCGCCGAGATCCTCGGCGTGCCGGTGGGCACCGTGAAGAGTCGTCTCTTCCGCGGCCGCCGGCAGCTTCAGAAGGTTCTGTACGAGTACGCGGTGGAGATGGGGTACATCGAAGCCCGCTCTGGCACGGATGCGTAACGGAATGTCCATCATCGAGAGACTGAAGAGCCTCCTGGGAGGCGCGCCCCCCCGCGACGGGAACGGAGCCGCCGCGGACACCGACACCGGAGACATGATCTCCTGCCAGGAGGCGCTCTCGGTGATCCAGGAGTTCATCGACGGCGAGCTGGAGGACGCGTCGTACGAGCGGGTGAAGGCCCACTTCGACGTCTGCCGGCGGTGCTACCCGTACCTCCGTCTGGAGGAGGCGTTTCGTGAGGCGCTGAGGCGCGCGGGGATGCAGGCCCGCGCGCCGGAAGCCCTCAAGGAGCGGCTTGCCCGGGCGCTGACGGAGTCCGAGCCGGAGGACTGACCGGAGCGGGGACCCGGCGGGCCGGCTCCCGGTTGCCACCGCCGCGCCATCGTGAGAAGCTTGGGGCCGCGGAGCGGCCCTGCGTCCGTGTGGGGCCGCAACCGCCTTCGTGCTTAAGCGGTTAGCCCTACCCGGAGCAGGCATGGCCACGGCCTCCAAGCGTGAGCGCATCATCCCGCGTCTCCTGGAAGACGAGATGCGGGAATCCTTCCTCGACTACTCCATGTCGGTCATCGTCCAGCGGGCGCTGCCCGACGTGCGCGACGGTCTCAAACCCGTGCACCGCCGCATCCTTTACGCCATGTACGAGGCGGGGCTCATGCCCGATCGCCCGTACAAGAAGAGCGCCACGGTGGTGGGTGACGTGCTGGGGAAGTACCACCCCCACGGTGATTCCGCCGTCTATGACGCGCTGGTGCGGATGGTTCAGGACTTCTCCATGCGTGCGCCGCTCATCGACGGACAGGGCAACTTCGGTTCCGTGGACGGCGACTCGGCGGCGGCCTACCGCTACACCGAGGCGAGGCTGGCGAGGCTGGCGGTGGAGCTGCTGGACGACATCGAGAAGGAAACCGTCGACTTCCAGCCCAACTTCGACAACCGGCTGCAGGAGCCGGTGGTGCTCCCGGCGCGTTTTCCCAACCTCCTGGTGAACGGCTCGTCGGGGATCGCGGTGGGCATGAGCACCAACATTCCGCCGCACAACCTGATGGAGGTGGCGGCGGGGGTGAAGCAGCTCGTGGTGGATCCCGACTGCACCATCGACGATCTCATGCGCCACGTCCCCGGACCCGACTTCCCCACCGGCGGGTTCGTCGTGGGGCGCGAGGGGATCGAGA
>WGEM01000501.1 GCA_015492755.1 Gemmatimonadota bacterium
GCGTAAGATCGTCGGCATGGTCTGATGTGTATAAGAGACAGCGGTGGTGCCGGTGCTGTGGTGGACCCGGCTCGGGAACATATATGCGGACCAGCGGACGCGAGCGGGCCCGCTGGATCTGGGGGATGTTCTGGCGGGGCCGGCGTCGGGACGTACGGCGCTCCGGGTGGGGGATCCTGCCGTGCTGGAAGCGGCGGCGCCCCGTGACCTCCGGGAGGTGGCGGACCGAGCGGTGCGCATCGAGCGCTACATCGCCGAGGAGCGGGCCAGGAAGAAGGACAGGCGCGCCAACACGCTCCTGCTGGTGGAGGCCACATCCGCCGAAGCGGCGCAGCGCGTGGTGGAGCCGGTGCTGGAAGAGCTGGCGACCCGGTACCGCCTGGCCGAGATCGTGCCCCATCCGGGCGGGGGCGTGGTGCTGGAGTACCTGGCCCGTCTCGATGGAGAAGCCGCTCAGGGCGCGCTTCTGGATCGGATCCGGGAGCACACGGGGGACGCCGTGCGGGCGGCGGAGGTCCGCTCCCTGAAGGGTCTGAAGAAACGGCCGGGATGAGGGAGGCCACCGGGCTCCGGATGCGTTGTGGTGGGGTGGTGTTGGGGGTGATCCTCGCCGTGGGGGGCGCACAGGCGTTCGTTCATGCCCAGGCCACGCCTGCGCGAGAGGTGCCATCCGCCGTGCTCCAGACCCGGTACGACTTCGGGAAGCGTTCCGTCCACGTGGATCTCCCGAAGGCGCTTCGTGAGGTGTCCGGACTGGCGGTGAGCCCCCGGGGCGGACTCTTCGCACACGACGACGAACGGGCGTGGGTCCATGAGATCGATCCCCTCACGCTGAACGTGCGCAAGCGGTTCATGC
The DNA here is from genome assembly GCA_015492755.1 of Gemmatimonadota bacterium. GTDB lineage: Bacteria > Gemmatimonadota > Gemmatimonadetes > Longimicrobiales > Gaopeijiaceae > S146-37. Next base: position 857 of record WGEM01000501.1, read on the forward strand.
TGGGCGAACGCACGGCCCGGGGCGACTTCGAGGGGATCGCCTTCGCCGGCGAACGTCTCTTCCTGGTGACGAGTGAGGGGCTTCTCTTCGAGGCCCGGGAGGGACACGACCGCGAGGAAGTGCCGTATCGGGTGACCGACAGCGGCGTCGGGCGGTGGTGCGAGGTGGAGGGTCTGGATTACGACGCCGCACACCACGAGCTCGTCCTCCTGTGCAAAGTCACTGCGCCTGATGCGGGGTGGATCGTGCTTCCCCGACTGCCTCTGGATCCCGCGCGGCCCCGTCCGGCTCCCATCCGTGTGCCCAGGAGCGCCCTGGAGACGTTCGGTCTCCCGCCGCGCTTTCACGGTTCGGCGGTGGCGGTGGACCCGGAGTCGGGGCACCTCTTCCTGCTGGCGGCGCGGGAAGAGCTCCTGGCGGAAGTCACCCGGGAAGGACGCCTGCTGGCGGTGGAGAAGCTCCGCCGTCGGCGCCACCCTCAGCCGGAAGGCCTGGCCGTGGGCGCCGACGGAACGCTCTACATCGCCGACGAAGGTCAGGGCGGGGACGGACGCCTCACGGGGTACCGGCCCACACCCCGGAAGGGGGGAGGTTGATGCGCCGGCTCAGCGTGCAGGTGTCGGACGAGGAGGTCCTGGAGGCTCTGGGAACGGCGCGGCGGCCGCTGGGTCTCTCGGGTGGGCGTTCCACCTTTCAGCTCCTCCGCGAGACCCTGTTCGACACCACGGACCGGAGGCTGGCGGAGAACGGCATGACGCTGCGGTGGATCGCGCTGGCCGACGGGACCCAGCACCTGGAACTCCGACGGCAGGGGAGCGTGAATCTGCAGGGCGTGGTGGAGGAGACCCGGGTGCGGACGCCGGTGGTGGGCTCCGGCGTCTACGAGACGCTGGAGGGATCGTCGGAGCTGGCGAGCCTGGTGCGATCCGATTGCGAGCCTGCGGCGCTCCGTCCGTTCCTGGCGTTGGACATCGACCGGGAGCTGCGTTCCCTCCGGTCCTGGCGGTTCGGTACCCCCAGGGCCCGGCTCGTGCTGGATCGCATCGTGGCCCAGAGTCCCGACGCGACCCGGTCCTTCTTCGAGGTGACCCTCCTGGAGGAGCAGGAGGGCAGGGGCACGCTGGAACGCCTGGCCAACCGGTTGCGCACCGGACTCGGTCTCGGTCACGACGGCCTGGATACGCCGGAGCGGGCGCTTCAGCTCCTGGCTGGCGTCGGCGCCGCCTCCCCCTCCGCAGCGCTCCCGCACGAGGTGCGGCTCGCCCTCCTGGTCCTCCACGCCCACCGGGTGGCGCTCGTCCGTGAAGACTCGTGGACCGTCCCTCACGCGGCGGGCTCAGGGGAGGAACTGGCGAGGGAGTTTTTCAGGGAGACGTTCCCGGACGTGGGGGATGACCCGTCCCTGGAGCTGGTGGGCTTCAGCCCCGTCTGGGGCGGGAGCACCGATCTGGAAGTCTGGGTGCATGAACTCCAGTCCACCGACGAGGCGCCGGAGGACTTCCTCTGGATGCCGCTCCTGGAGCTCATGGAGCGCGCGGGCGGGCCCGACCTCTCCGATCCCACGCTGGTGTCCGTGCTCCTCCTCCTGGCGCGTTCCGAGCAGGGTCGCCCCTTCCTTGCCGCGACGGGGATGGGCCGAGGTGCTCCCACGCGCCTCCCGGTCCGGTCCCGCCACCCCGGCGAAGATCCGGGATCGGCGGACGAGGACTTCATCGACCTGGACCTCAGCATTCTGGACTTCAACCAGCGCGTGCTGGAGCTGGCGGAGGATCCCCGGGTCCCACTGCTGGAGCGGTTCTTCTTCCTGTCGGTGTTCTCCTCGAACCTGGATGAGTTCTTCGTGGTTCGCGTGGGTCGGCTCAAGCTGGAGGCGGCGCGCCATGACGCCCCCGACGGGGGGGAACCGCGGGCGGCTCGGCTCCTGGACCTCGTCGCCATCCGCGTGCGGGCTCTTCTGGCGCGCCAGTACGCCTGCCTCCAGAGGGCACTCCTGCCGGCGCTGGCGGAGCGGGGCGTGCGGATCCGGGGCTGGGATGAGCTTCAGGCAGCACAGAAGGAGGTTCTGAGCCGCACCTTCCGCGAACAGATCTTCCCGCATCTCACGCCTCTGGCGCTCTCCGCATCGCCTGGACGCTCCCTTCCGCGGCTGCCGAGCCTCGGTCTCTCGCTGGCCACGGTGATGCGAGACCCCGACGGCGGGCGTCCGGAATACGGATCTGTGGCGGTGCCCGACGACATGGCGCGTCTCACGCCCATCCCCGACAGCTCCGACCTCATCTTCACCGCGGATCTCATCGCAGCCCACGCCGACGCGCTCTTCCCGTCTTACGACGTGCGGGGCGTGTTCCCGCTTCGTGTGAGCCGGCTGGCGGACGTGGAGATCGACGAGGACTCCACTGGCTCCCTCCTGGAGGCCGTCGCCGACGAGGTGGAGGCCCGCCGGTTCAAGCCTGTCATCCGGCTGGAGGTGACCCGCTCTATGCCGCGGGACCTGCGGGCCTATCTCCTTCGCGAGCTTCGCAACGAGCCCGGGACCGAGGGCAGGATGCTGGGCCGGGAGGACGTGTACGAGGTGGACGGCCCGCTGGATCTCCGCTGCATGTCCGAATGCACCCGGCTGGAGCTGCCGGGCGGGCGGTTCCCGCCGTTCTCGCCGCGACGCCCCGTTCCGGAGGATGCCTCCATCTTCGACGTGATCCGCGAGCGGGACCTTCCGGTGCACCACCCCTACGACGACTTCCGGAACACCGTGGGCCGCTTTCTGGCCGAAGCCGCGGAAGATCCTCAGGTGACGTCCATCAAGCTCACGCTCTACCGCACCGGCAAGGACTCCCCCGTGATGGAGGCGTTGCTGCGGGCGCTGGAGTCGGGGAAGGACGTATCAGTGTTCGTGGAACTGAAGGCCCGCTTCGACGAGGAGAGCAACATCGAGTGGACGCACCGCCTCTCGGAGGCGGGGGCGAACGTGGTGTACGGCGTGGTGGGGTACAAGACCCACGCCAAGACGGCTCTGGTGGTGCGGCGCGAGGGCGAAGTGGTGCGGCGCTACGTGCACGTGGGAACCGGGAACTACAACGCCACCACCGCCCGACTCTACACCGACCTGGGGCTCCTCTCCGCCGATCCGGACCTGGGGGCGGACCTCCACGACTTCTTCAACGAACTCACCGGGTCGGACCGGCCGCCGCAGCGCGAGTTCCGGCGGATCCTGGTGGCACCCAACTCCCTGGTGCAGGGGTTGGAGCGCCTCATACGCCGCGAGGTGGAGCACGCCCGGGCGGGGCGGACGGCCCGGATCCAGGCCAAGCTCAACGGACTCGCCGACCGCGAGGTGGTGCGGTGGCTCTATGAGGCCTCCCGGGAGGGCGTCGAGGTGGACCTCATCGTGCGCTCCATCTGCACGTTGCGTCCGGGTGTTCCGGGCCTCTCGGACGGAATCCGGGTGCGGAGCATCCTGGGCCGCCTCCTCGAACACGCACGCATCTACTACTTCGAGAACGCCGGACAGGGGATCTACTACATCGGAAGCGCCGACTGGCGGGCCCGCAATCTCAGGCGCCGGGTGGAGGTGGCCGCGCCGGTGGACGATCCGGCGGCGAGGGCGATGCTGCGGCGAATCCTGGATCTGCAGATGGAGGATCCGCGGGCGTGGGTTCTCCGGCCCGACGGCGTCTTCCAGCGGCTCGAAGGGGAGGGACCGGGCAGCCAGGAGCGGTTCCTCCAGGAGCTGTCCGGCTCATGAGGGTCGGCGCGAGGTGTCCATCAGGGCGCCGCCGCCGGGTGGGGACGCGTGGCTTCCGAGTCACGCGTTGAGTCCACGGCCCCCCTCGGATAGCTTTCTCCCGCGGTCTCCGGACCGCCCGGCGCCCGTAGCTCAGCTGGATAGAGCATCGGCCTTCTAAGCCGACGGTCGTAGGTTCGAGTCCTACCGGGCGCGCTTGGTGTCGGGCCGGCGGAGCGGTCGCCGCGGCGGTGGGCAGGGCCGCGGCGTTCAGACGTAGCGATCCACCCACGCGGCGAGAACGCGGCCCACGTAGCGGGCGTCTTCCGCGCGCGTCAGGAGGTGGTCGGCGCCGGCCAGCGAGACGAAACTCTTCGGGTGCCGTGCCATCTCGAACAGGCGCGCCGCGTTGCCGATGCCCACCACCTCGTCGGTAGGCGAATGGAAGATGAGGAGTGCGGCATCGAGGCCGGACACCACGGCCTCCATCGCAGCGGCCTGGAGATCGTCCAGGAACCGCCGCCCCACGCGGAATGGCCGTCCACCGATGACCACTTCGGCGACGCCGCTCCGCCGGATCTCGTCCACCGAAGCCGCGATGTGTCGGAGCACGTGTGCGGGCTCCGCCGGAGCGCCCACGGTGGAGACGGCCCGCACGGAGGGCAGGCGGGCCGCGGCGTGGAGCACGGCGGCGCCGTCTCGGAGCCTGACCGAGTAAAGGAGTGGGCCGCGCACGTGGTGCGTTCGCGTGTTCAGTCGAGGAGCGCCGACGAGGCGTAGCAGCGCTACGGCGAGGAGGAGCGACGATGGATCAACCGCGAACCCACCACGTGCCCATCCACCTGCAGGACC
>WGEM01000502.1 GCA_015492755.1 Gemmatimonadota bacterium
GCCGGGATCCGCGTGCGCCCCACGGCTCCCGGGATCCGCCGCCGCTCCCGGCACTCATCCGCAGGACGTCCGGGCGCCTTACAGCGGGATGTTCCCGTGCTTCTTCGGCGGGTTCTCGTCGCGCTTGTTCCGGAGCATGTCCAGCGCGCTGATGAGGCGGGGCCGGGTCTCGCGCGGATCGATGACGTCGTCCACGAAGCCGCGGGCCGCCGCGACGTAGGGGTGGGCGAACTTCTCCCGGTACTCCTCGATGCGGGCGTCCATGGCCGCCTGCGGGTCGTCGGCGCCGGCGATCTCCCGGCGGAAGAGGATCTCCACGGCGCCCTTGGGGCCCATCACGGCGATCTCCGCCTGGGGCCAGGCGAGGCTCAGGTCGCCACGGATGTGGCGGGAGTTCATGACGTCGTACGCGCCGCCGTACGCCTTGCGGGTGATGACGGTCACCTTGGGGACGGTGGCCTCGCTGAACGCGTAGAGGAGCTTCGCCCCGTGACGGATGATCCCGCCGTGCTCCTGGGCCACCCCCGGCAGGAAGCCCGGCACGTCCTCGAAGACCACCAGGGGGATGTTGAAGGCGTCGCAGAACCGCACGAAGCGGGCGCCCTTGTCCGCGGAGTCGATGTCCAGCACCCCCGCCAGCACCGCCGGCTGGTTGGCCACCACACCCACCGCGTGGCCGCCGAGATGGGCGAAGCCCACCAGGATGTTGGCGGCGAAGCGCTCGTGGACCTCGTAGAACTCTCCGTCGTCCACAACCGCCCTGATGACATCGTGCATGTCGTAGGGCTGATTGGGGTTATCCGGGACGATCTCCAGCAGAGCCTCATCCTGGCGATCCGGCGGATCGTCGGTCTCCCGGCGGGGGGGCGTCCCGGTGTTGTTCGGCGGCAGGAACCCCATGAGCCGCCGGACGGAGGCCAGGCACTCCGCCTCCGAGTCGCACGCGAAGTGGGCCACGCCCGAGGTGCCCGCGTGGATGTCGGCGCCCCCCAGGCCCTCCATGTCCACGTCCTCGTGGGTGACGGTCTTCACCACGTTGGGTCCGGTGACGAACATGTAGCTGGTGCCCCGTACCATGTAGACGAAGTCGGTGATGGCGGGCGAGTACACCGCCCCGCCCGCACACGGCCCGAGGATCACGCTGATCTGGGGGATGACGCCGCTGGCAAGCGTGTTCCGCAGGAAGATGTCGGCGTACCCCCCCAGGCTCACCACGCCCTCCTGGATCCGGGCTCCGCCGGAGTCGTTCAGCCCGATGAGGGGAGCCCCGGTGCGGAGAGCCATCTCCTGCACCTTCACGATCTTCTCGGCGTGCGCCTCGGAGAGGGAGCCGCCGAAGACCGTGAAGTCCTGGCTGAAGACGTAGACCAGCCGCCCGTCCACGGTACCGTAGCCGGTGACGACTCCGTCGCCCAGAATCCGCCGCTCCGCCAGGCCGAAGTCGCTGGACCGGTGGGTCACGAAGCGGTCCAACTCCACGAACGACCCCTCGTCCAGGAGGAGATCGAGCCGCTCCCGGGCGGAGAGCTTCCCGCGGTCGTGCTGGGACTGGATCCGCTCCGGGCCTCCCCCCTCCTCCGCCTTCCGGCGCAACTCTTCCAGGCGCTTCAGCTTGTCGTGTATGGACATGGCTCCGGTGAACCTCGGTTCAGGGTCGCAGACCCAGCGGGACGGTGGATCCGTTGACGATACGCACCAGCGCCTGGCGGCGCAGGACCCGGCCCCGCACCACGGAGAAGACCCCGGTGGCGCCCTCCAGGCCGCGGATGCGCTCCAGGCCCTGCCTGAGCTCTTCGGGGGTGCGCCCCCCGGACTCCGCGGCCCGTATGGCCAGGAGGGCGGCGTCGTAGCCCAGCGCCGGCACGGGACTCACCAGCGAACGGCGGAAGTGCTCCTCGTAGGCCTCCCGGAAGCGCCGGTACCCCTCGGTGCCGGGCCCGGCCTCCACGGCGGCGGTGGCCACCACGCCCGTGGTGTGCCGCTGGTCCACCGTGGCCAGCACCTGGCGGTCGGTCCAGCCGGAGGTACCCAGGACGTCGATCCCCAGCGTGTCCACCCCGAAGAAGGTGAGCTGGGGCGCGACGAACTCCACGTCCTCCGCCGGGATGGGGAGGGCCAGCGCCACAGGATCCAGCTCCTCCACATGGAGCGTGTCGTCCTCACCCAGGCCCAGCGCCCGGATCTCCTGGAGCCGGAGCACCTCCAGCGCGCCCCGGATCTGGTCCCGGAAATAGGTGGCTCCCGCCTCGTACTCGAAGCTCCCGGCCACCGGGAGTCCGCGGCCGGCGGCCTCCTCCTGGAAGGCGCGGGCCTCCTCGACGGACTCCGGGGCCCGGGAATGAATGACGGCCACCCGGGCATAGCCCTGTCCGGCGGCCCAGGCCGCCAGCGCGGCAGCGGCCCGGGGGTCGGCGCCTGCCAGCGAGTACACCGCGTCTCCCCCG
>WGEM01000503.1 GCA_015492755.1 Gemmatimonadota bacterium
CCTGCTTCACCCCGGCGGCCACGAACCGCTCGTATTCTTGCCTTGCCTCCCGGACCGTTCGGCCGAACCGCCGCAGAACCTCTTCCACCGCCTGCCCCGGAAGCTCCCGCGCCCCCATCAGCACCGCGTGCCCGCTCCACCGGTACCGGCGAAGCCCCTCCACCCCCGGCACCACGCCGGCCCGAACGGGGTTCAGGTGGATGTACCGGACCAACTCCAACAGGTACGGCTCCTCCTCGCACACGATCGACTTGTACCGGTTCTGGAACAAATGTCCGCTACGGCCGTGGCGCTTGTTGAAGGTCACGGCGTAGCCCGTGAGGAGCCGGCGCATGAACGTGGACAGCGGCACGTCCCACCGCCGAAGCAGCAGGTGCACGTGGTTCGACAACAGCGCCCAGGCCAGGCACTCGGTGCCGGTGTCCACCAGGAGCGAGCTCAGCCGGGCACAGAACCGCTCCCGATCCTCCTCGTCGCGAAAGATCACCCCGCGGGCCACCCCACGCACGATCACGTGCTGCAACAGTCCAGGCAGGTCGATTCGGGCGCTTCTCGGCATCCCCCGCCTCCTTGCACACCTCGCTCCGATTCGCGACTACGCAACGGCGTCCCCCTGCCCCCCTCACGTCCTGGCCCAGGATCCCGCCTGCCTGAACCGCCTCGCCCTCTACCCCGACGGCGACACCGTGGTGGAGATCGGAAACGGCTGAACCGTCGTTTCGCGCCCCCTAGTCATACCGGAGGTGGCCAGTTATACTCAGGGCATTCAGTCGGTTGTTTCACGACGGGGGAGCCTTGCTCCCCGACAGGGAACGAACGGCCGAGCAGGAGATCGGAAGAGGAGCTATGGAGTATCGGGTCGGAGCCAAAGGCCAAGTGGTCATAGCGAAGGAGATCCGCGAAAGGCTGGGCATCCAGCCCAATTGGAGGGCGATCCAGCGGCTCGTGGGGGATCACGTGGAGATTCACTTCCTGCCGCCCCCCCACCGGCGATCCCTCAAGGGCGTTCTCGCGCAACAGATACGCCGCTCGGTTCCGCCCGGGGCGTCGTGGGATCAGGCCCGGGAGACCGCCTGGGCCGAGGCGGTCCGAGAGGCGGAAGGGGAGGAGGAGGGGTGAGTGCCCTCGTGGACACCAGCGTCGTCGTCCGCTACCTCACCGGCGATCCTCCGGAACTCGCCGAGCGCGCGGCGGGCATCTTGGACGGTGTCCAAGATCTCCTGGTCCCTCCGGTCGTGCTGGCGGAGGCGGCGTACGTGCTCACCTCGGTGTACGGTGTGGAGCGGAAGACCGTGGTGGACGTGCTGGTGGAGTTCATCCAAAAGGAAAACATTCACCTGCTGGGCCTGGACAAGGCCGCTGTGGCGGAAGGTCTCCTCCTCTGCCGCCCCTCGCGCCGGGTCTCGTTTGCGGACGCCCTGGTGTGGGCCCACGCCCGCTGCACGGGGGTCCCCCGGATCTATACCTTCGACCGCCGGTTCCCCGACCGCGAAGTCAGCCTCCTCGACTGACGGGAGACCCCGTCCGAGGGGGTGCGTCGCTGCTGCGCAGTTGCCTGGCGCTCCCTCGCGCACCCTCTACCGTGTCTCCGCCCAAAACGTCCCGAAGCACCTCCGGCTCCGCCCGGGCCACCTTCCGCCCACGCGCCAAGCACCGGCTCGCGCCCGATCGCCCAAGCCCTAGAATCCGCCCCACCTCCGTAGCCTGCAGGCCCAGTACATCCACCCCAACGTGGCACACCAGCCCCCGCGCGTCGCTCACCCGCGAATCCGTGCTCCGCCGGAGCACTCGCTCGGGTTCCAAGCCGTAGCGTGCAGCCACCCGCTCCACCACCTCGTCCACCGTCAACGGCGGCCGCACCACGTCCCGTAACCTCTCCCGACGCCACAGTGCTTCCACGAACGCCCCGCTTCCCAGCACCCGCTCGTCGTATGCCTCCCTCTCTTTCCCCGGCCCAAGGACCTTGAGGCTCCGGCGCAGCCCGCCCCCTACCAGGTCGTCCCGGCGGCCCTGCTTCACCCCGGCGGCCACGAACCGCTCGTATTCTTGCCTTGCCTCCCGGACCGTTCGGCCGAACCGCCGCAGAACCTCTTCCACCGCCTGCCCCGGAAGCTCCCGCGCCCCCATCAGCACCGCGTGCCCGCTCCACCGGTACCGGCG
>WGEM01000504.1 GCA_015492755.1 Gemmatimonadota bacterium
GCGCCATGTGGTCGGAGCACTGCGGGTACAAGAACTCCCGCCGCCTCCTCCGCCTCCTCCCCACGAAGGCGCCCTGGGTGATCCAGGGCCCCGGCGAGAACGCCGGCGTCATCGACGTGGGCGACGGCTACGCGCTGGCCTTCAAGATCGAGTCGCACAACCACCCTTCCGCCGTGGAGCCCTACCAGGGCGCGGCCACCGGGGTGGGCGGCATCCTGCGCGACATCTTCACCATGGGGGCCCGCCCCATCGCCGTCCTGGACTCCCTCCGCTTCGGCGACCTGGACACCGGACGGGTGCGCTACCTCTTCCAGGGGGTCGTGGCGGGGATCGGCGACTACGGCAACTGCGTGGGGATCCCCAACATCGGCGGGGAGACCGTCTTCGACCGGGGATACGAGGGCAACCCCATCGTCAACGCCATGTGCCTGGGCCTCCTGAAGCACGAGGAGCTCATCACCGCTTCGGCCACCGGCGAGGGCAGCGCCCTCATGGCGGTGGGCGCCCGCACCGGCCGGGACGGGATCCACGGCGCCACCTTCGCCTCGGAGGAGCTGAGCGAGGATTCCGACGAGTCGTCCCGGCCCCAGGTGCAGGTGGGCGATCCCTTCACCGAGAAGCTCCTCCTGGAGGCGTCGCTGGAGCTCATCGCGTCCGGCGCCATCACCGGGATCCAAGACATGGGCGCCGCCGGGATCACCTCGTCCGCCTCCGAGATGGCGGGCCGCGGCGGGAGCGGGGTGGAGATCGACACCGCCCGGGTCCCCGTGCGGGAGGCGGGGATGACACCCTACGAGATCCTCCTCTCCGAGTCCCAGGAGCGGATGCTGGTGGTGGCCGAGGGGGGCCGGGAGGACGAGGTCCGGCGGATCCTGGAGAAGTGGGAGCTGGAGGCCGCCGTCATCGGCCACGTCACCGGCGACGGGCGCTTCCGGGTCCTGGAAGACGGACGGGTGGTGGCCGACATTCCCGCCCTTCCCCTCACGGAGGGGTGCCCCACCTACGAGCGGGAGGGCGTGGAGGCCGGAGAGGTCCGCCGCCTCCGGGAGACGGACCTCACCCCCCATCTGGCTCCGGAAGGCGACCTCACCGACGCCTTCCTGCGCCTTCTGGGCTCGCCCAACATCGCCTCGAAGGCGTGGGTCTACCACCAGTACGACACCACGGTGCGCACCTCCACCGTGGTGCCGCCCGGCGGTGACGCCGGCGTGGTGCGCATCCGGGGGACCCGCCGGGCGGTGGCCGCCACCACCGACTGCAACGGCCGATTCGTCTACCTGGAGCCCCGTACCGGCGCGCTGGGCGCGGTGGCGGAGGCGGCGCGGAACCTGGTGTGCGTGGGCGCGCTCCCCGCCGCCATCACCAACAACCTCAACTTCGGCAACCCCCTGAAGCCCCACATCTACCACCAGTTCCGCGAGGCGGTGCTGGGGATGGCCGAGGCGTGTTCCTTCTTCGAGACGCCCGTCACCGGCGGGAACGTCTCCTTCTACAACGAGACCGACGGGCGGGCCATCTACCCCACGCCGGTGATCGGGATGGTGGGGATCATCGACGACGTGGACCATGTCACCCGACAGGGCTTCACCACCCCCGGCGACGCCATCATCCTCCTGGGGCGCAACACCACCGAGGTGGGGGGATCGGAGTACCTGTACGTCACCGCCGGGCTGGTGGCGGGCCCGCCCCCGGCGGTGGACCTGGAGGCGGAGCGGGCGCTGCAGCGGGCGGTGCTGGCCATGATCCGCCAGGGGGCGGTGCGCTCGGCCCACGACTGCAGCCAGGGCGGTCTGGCGTGCACGCTGGCCGAGAGCGCGCTGGGCGGTGTGGAGGGCGGGCTGGGAGCGGAGGTGGAGCTGGACGACGACCTTCCCCCCGTGGCCCTCCTCTTCGGAGAAGCCCACGGCCGGGTGGTCCTCTCGTGCCCGCCCCAGCGGCAGGCGGAGATCCTCCAGACGGCCCGGGACCACGACGTCCCGGCCCGGGTCATCGGCCGCGTGGGCCCGCCCGGCGGCCACCTCAGGATCCGGACGCCCCGGGGCTCGGTGGAGGCGCCGGCCGGCGCCATGGCGCACGCGTATCTCGGCGCGCTGGAGCGCATCATGGAGGCCCCGGCCACCGGAGGAGACGGGTCGTGACAGCCACAGCTCCGTTCCCCGGCCCCGACTCAGGAGGGCGCGAAGCGGCGTGGTCCCCGTCCCACGAGGCCGACGACCGGCCCCGGGAGGAGTGCGGCGTGGTGGCGGTGAGCGGCGTGGAGAAGGCCGCGGAGCTCACCTTTCTTGCCCTCTACGCGCTGCAGCACCGCGGCCAGGAGGCGGCGGGGATCGTGGCGTCGGAAGGCGGCGTGCACCGCGTCCACAAGGGGACGGGCCTGGTCTCGGAGGTCTTCGACGCCACGGCTCTGGAGCGGCTCACCGGGTCCACGGCGGTGGGCCACGTCCGTTACTCCACCGCCGGCGGGAGCGCGGCCGAGAACGTGCAGCCCATCACCGCCCGCTACGCCCGCGGCGACCTGGCGCTGGCCCACAACGGGAACCTCACCAACCAGTTGGACCTCAGGAGCCGGCTCGTGGAGGAGGGCGCCATCTTCCGCACCACCTCCGACTCCGAGATCCTGGTGCACCTCATCGCCAAGTCCCGCCACGAGGGCGTGGACGCCCAGGTGGACGACGC
>WGEM01000505.1 GCA_015492755.1 Gemmatimonadota bacterium
CGCATGGGCGAGACGGCGCCGGAGATACCGGCGGATGGTCTCGTCCTCCTGGAGAAGTCGGGGAAAGTCACGCTCGGCGTACCAGCGGGACTTCCAGTCCTTGACGATCCCCAGGCGGAACCCGGTCGGGTGAGTCTTCTGTCCCATGCTCTACGCGTCCTTGGTGTTGACCACGACGGTGATGTGGCTCGTGCGGTGCCGGCGCCGCGCCGCCCGGCCCTGCGCGGCGGCCCGCCAGCGGTGCAGCGTCGGACCCTCGTCCACGAAGCACTCGCGCACCACGAGATCATCCACGTCCACGAACCCCTCGGTCTCCTGCGCCTTCACCTGGGCGTTGGCCACCGCGGAGCGGAGGGTCTTCCCCACCGGCTCGGCCGCGGCCTTCCTGGAGAACTGGAGGATGGCGTACGCTTCGTTCACCGACTTTCCCCGGATCTGGTCCACCACGAGCCTCACCTTTCGGGGGCTCATGCGGACGTACCGGGCAATGGCTCTGGCTTCCATGGCGTTCCTGTTCTACCGGGCCTTGGACCGCTTGTCGGCCAGCTTGCCCCCGTGCCCGCGGAAGAGCCGCGTGGGGGCGAACTCGCCGAGCTTGTGCCCGACCATGTTCTCCGTGATGTACACGGGGATGAACTTGTTTCCATTGTGCACCGCCACCGTGTGCCCCACGAACTCCGGTGAGATCGTCGAGGCGCGGGCCCAGGTCTTCAGGACCTTCCTCTCCCCCCGGGCATTCATCTGTTCGACGCGCCTGAGGAGCTTCTCGTCGATGTAGGGGCCCTTCTTCACACTCCGTGGCATACCTGTACTCCGTCTTCCGAGCGGTCCGGGCGCGCCTTACTGCGTCGCCTTGCCGCGCTTGCGGCCCCGCACGATGTACTTGCTGGATTCCTTCTTCTTGTTTCGCGTCTTGCGGCCCTCGGGCTTCCCCCACGGGGAGACCGGCGGGCGCCCTCCCGAGGCGCGGCCCTCGCCGCCCCCCAGGGGATGGTCCACCGGGTTCATGGCCACGCCCCGCACCTTCGGCCGGCGACCCCGCCACCGGTTGGCTCCGGCCTTGCCCAGCACCGTGAGCTCGTGGTCGGAGTTGCCCACCTCGCCGATGGTGGCCAGGCACCGCTTGTGCACCCGGCGCACCTCGGTGGAGGGGAGGCGGAGCGTCACGTAGTCGCCCTCCTTCGCCACCACCTGGACGCCGGCGCCCGCGGACCGGGCCATCTGGCCGCCCTTGCCCGGCTTCAGCTCCACGTTGTGGACCGTCGTGCCCAGCGGCACCAACTCCAGAGGCATGGCGCACCCGATGCGGACGTCCGCGTCGGGCCCGGACATGATCTCGTCGCCCACCTTGAGGTTGCGCGGGTGGAGGATGTAGCGCTTCTCCCCGTCCGCGTAGTGGATGAGGGCGATGTTGGCCGACCGGTTGGGATCGTACTCGATCTCGGCCACCCGGCCGGGCACGCCGAACTTGTCCCGGCGGAAGTCGATGCGCCGGTAGCGCCGCTTGTGTCCGCCCCCGCGCCGGCGCACGGTGATGTGCCCGTGGTGATTCCGGCCGCCCTTGGAGCTCAGCGACTCCGTCAGGGACTTCTCCGGTCCCTTCCGGGTGATCACGTCACCGTCCAGGGTGGAGCGGAACCGCTGCCCCGGCGTCATCGGCTTGAACTTCTTGATACCCATGGTCAACCGACCTCGTAGAACTCGATGTGGTCGCCCTCGGCCAACTCCACCACCGCCTTCTTGAAGGACGGGCGGCGGCCGCGGGAGAAGTTCCGGGTGAGCCGGGCCATCACGGAGCGCCGGGCCTTTCCGGCGTAGCGCATGGTGCGGACGTCCCGCACCTGCACGTCCCAGATCCGCTCGACGGCCTGCCCGATCTCGATCTTGTTGGCGTCCTGCGCCACCACGAAGGTGTAGACGTTGCCCGTCTCCATCTGCTCGGTGGTCTTCTCGGTGACCACCGGGGCGAGGATCACGTCATGGGGATCACGCATCGTCGCCCTCCTCCGCTCCCTCGGCGGTCTCGTCCGCTGCGTCCGCGTCCGCGGCGCTCACGTCAGCCGCCCCGGCGGCCGCTGCATCTCCGGCATCCTCCGCCGCCGCTTCCGGCTCCGGGGCGGCCGCTTCCGGCTCCGGGGCCGGCGCCTCGTCCTGCGGGGCCGCTGCCTCCGCGTCCTGCGGGGCCTTCGCGGCCGGCGCGTCGTCCGCCACCGCCCGCTCCACCGCGCTCCGCTCGATGAGGACCGAGTGGGCCCACAGCACGTCGTAGACCGACTCCTCGCCGAAGGGGAGGACCTCCACGTTGGGCAGGTTCCGGGCGGAGAGGTAGAGCGTCCGGTTGATGCCGTCGGTGAGGATCAGGACCTTGCCGCCGGCGACGCCCACCGCCTCGAGGAACTCCCGCACCGCACGGGTGCGGGGCGCCTCCAGCGCCGGCACGTCGATGAGGATCACCCGGTCGTGCTCCGCCCGGTCGTTGAGGGCCGAGCGCCGGGCCAGGACCCGCACCTTCCGGGGCACGCGCTGCCGCCACGAGTGGGGGATGGGAGGGAAGGCCACGCCGCCGCCCGTCCACTGGGCCGCCCGCGTGGTGCCCTGCCGGGCCCGCCCGGTGCCCTTCTGACGCCAGGGCTTGCGGGATCCGCCCCGCACCGCGCTCCGGTTGCGGGCCGCCGCGGTGCCCTGCCGCTGATTGGCGAGGTAGGCCTTCACGACCTGGTGCATCACCGCTTCGTTGACGACGCCGTCGAAGAGCGCGTCGGGCAGTGCCCGCGCCCTCCCCTTCTTGCCGTCCGCTTTGTAGTAGCGCGCCTTATACATGGCTCACTTCGAGATCAGAACGTAGCCGTCGCGGGCGCCGGGAACGCCGCCCTTCACGAAGAGCAGGTTGCGTTCGCCATCCACCCGGACAACCTGCAGGTTCCGGATGGTGGTTCGGGTGCCTCCCATGCGTCCGGGGAGCTTCTTCCCCTTGATGACGCGGGACGGGTCGGTGCCCGGCCCCAGAGACCCCGGATTGCGGGACATGGGATGGCCGTGCCCTCCGGGCCGTCCCGCGAACCCATGGCGCTTCACCACGCCCTGGAACCCGCGTCCCTTCGAGTGGCCGGTGACCTTCACCCGGTCACCCGCCTCGAACTGCTCGACGGTGAGCTCCTGGCCCACCTCGTATTCCTCCCCGTCGCCGACGGGGAACTCGCGGAGCAGACGGGGCGCCGCGTCCAGACCGGCCCGGGCGGCGTGGCCCACCAGGGCCCGCGTGGCCCGGGAGGCCTTGCGCGTCCGGAATCCGAGCTGAATGGCCCGGTATCCGTCCCGCTCCTCGTTCTTTACCTGCACGATCGGGCACGGACCCGCTTCGATGACGGTGACGGGCACCTGCACCCCGTCCTCATCGAAGATCCGCGTCATGCCGACCTTTCTTCCGATCAATCCGGGCATCTCCGGAGTCCCTCCGTCAGTCGACCTTGATCTCGACGTCAACCCCCGCCGGAAGATCCAGCTTGGTCAACGCGTCGATCGTCTGGGGACGGCTGTCGACGATGTCGATGAGCCGCTTGTGCGTCCTGAGTTCGAACTGCTCCCGACTCTTCTTGTCGATGTGCGGGGAGCGCAGCACGGTCCAGCGCTGCCGCCGCGTCGGGAGGGGGATGGGCCCCCGCACCGTCGCGCCGGTCTTCTGAGCGGCCCGTACGATGTCGGCGGCGGTCTGATCCACCACCCAGTGGTCGAACGCCTTCAGTCGGATTCGGATTCTGTCAGCCATCCCTGTTGCCTCTCATGGGTGGGGCCAGCCCACCGGTTGCCCTCCGCCTCCCGGTCCGGAGGCGGGCCTGGCCGGGCTCCGGCGCGCCGCACACGCGGCGGCCCGTCCGGAGCACGGCCGTGGCGACCCTACTCGATGATCTCGGTGACGACGCCGGCGCCCACCGTGCGGCCGCCCTCGCGGATGGCGAACCGGAGCTCCGGGTCCATCGCGATGGGCGTGATGAGCTCCACCTCCATCTGCACGTTGTCCCCCGGCATCACCATCTCCACACCCTCAGGCAGGTGCGCCGCGCCCGTCACGTCCGTCGTACGGAAGTAGAACTGAGGTCGGTACCCGTCGAAGAACGGCGTGTGGCGGCCCCCCTCCTCCTTCGTCAGCACGTACACCTCCGCCTTGAACTTCGTGTGCGGCGTGATCGATCCCGGCTTCGCCAGAACCTGGCCCCGCTGGATCTCGTCCTTCCCCACGCCCCGCAGCAGAAGCCCCACGTTGTCCCCGGCACGCCCCTCGTCCAGGAGCTTCCGGAACATCTCCACTCCCGTCACCACCGTCTTCCGGTCCTCCCCCATCCCCACGATCTCCACTTCCTCGCCCTGCTTGATGATCCCGCGCTCGATCCGGCCCGTCGCCACCGTCCCACGGCCCGTGATGCTGAACACGTCCTCCACGGGCATCAGGAACGGACGGTCGATGTCGCGCTCAGGCTCCGGGATGTAGCTGTCCAGAGCCTCCATCAGCTCATCCACGCACGCCGTCGCCTCGCTCCCCGGCGTCCCGTCCTCCAGAGCCTTCAGCGCCGACCCCTTGATCACAGGAACGTCGTCGCCCGGGAAATCGTACTCGCTCAACAGCTCCCGTACCTCCAGCTCCACCAGCTCCAGGAGCTCCTCGTCGTCCACCATGTCCACCTTGTTCAGGAAGACCACGATGTAGGGCACGTTCACCTGACGGGCCAGCAGAATGTGCTCACGCGTCTGCGGCATCGGCCCGTCCGCCGCGCTCACCACCAGGATCGCTCCGTCCATCTGAGCCGCCCCGGTGATCATGTTCTTCACGTAGTCCGCGTGCCCCGGGCAGTCCACGTGCGCGTAGTGCCGCTTCTCCGACTCGTACTCCACGTGCGCCGTCGCGATCGTGATCCCTCGCTCCCGCTCCTCCGGAGCCTTGTCGATCTGGTCGAACGGCACGTACTCCCCAAGACCCTTCTTCGCCTGCACCTCCGTGATCGCCGCCGTCAGCGTCGTCTTCCCGTGGTCCACGTGCCCGATCGTTCCCACGTTCACGTGAGGCTTCGTCCGCTCGAACTTCTGCTTGCCCATCGTTCTCGTCTCGGGTTGGAATGGGTGTCAGAAAACCCCGGTGGTGGTCAGTCGCTCCCGCCGCCGTTGGCGGACATGATCTCCTCCGCCTTCTGCTTCGGGACTTCCTCGTAGTGCGCGAACTGCATGGTGTAGACGGCGCGCCCCTGGCTCAGGGAGCGCAGCGTCGTGGAGTAGCCGAACATCTCCCCGAGGGGGACGGAGGCGCCGATGACCCGGGCGCCCGCCCGCTCGGTCATCCCGCCCACACGGCCCCGGCGGGAAGACAGGTCGCCGATGAGGTCGCCCATGTACTCCGGTGGCGTCACCACCTCGACGTCCATGATGGGCTCCAGCAGGACCGGCCCGGCCCGCCGCACGCCCTCCTTGATGGCCATCGATCCGGCGATCTTGAAGGCCATCTCGCTGGAGTCCACGTCGTGGTACGACCCGTCCACCAGCTCCACCTTCACGTCGATGACCGGATAGCCGGCCAGGACCCCGTTCTCCAGGGCCTCCCTCATGCCGGCCTCCACCGATCCGATGTACTCCCGGGGAATGGCGCCGCCGACGATCCTGTCCTCGAAGACGAACCCGCTCCCCGCCTCACCGGGCTCCATGTTGATCACCACATGGCCGTACTGGCCCCGGCCGCCCGTCTGACGGACGAACTTCCCCTCGACGCCCTCCACCCGCTTCCGGATGGTCTCCCGGTACGCCACCTGGGGCCGGCCGATGTTGGCCTCCACCCCGAACTCCCGGCGGAGCCGGTCCACGATGATCTCCAGGTGGAGCTCGCCCATCCCGGCGATGATCGTCTGATTGGTCTCCTGGTCGGTGTAGACCCGGAAGGTGGGGTCCTCGTCGGCCAGCTTCACCAGACCCGTGGTGAGCTTGTCCTGGTCGGCCTTCGTCTTCGGCTCGATGGCCACCGCGATGACCGGCTCCGGGAACTTCATGGCCTCCAGGATGATGGGCGCCGTCTCGATGCAGAGCGTGTCGCCCGTCTTCACGTTCTTGAGCCCGATGGCCGCCGCGATGTCGCCGGCGAACACCTCGTCGCGCTCCTCCCGCTTGTTGGCGTGCATCTGCAGGATGCGGCCCACGCGCTCACGGGTGCCCTTGGTGGCGTTGAGGACGTACGAACCCGCCGGCAGCGACCCCGAATAGACCCGGAAGAAGGTCAGCTTCCCCACGTACGGGTCCGTCATGATCTTGAACGCCAGGGCGGCGAAGGGTGCGTCGTCCGAGGCTTCCCGCGTCTCGAAGGTCTCGTCGTGAAGCGGGAGGTGGCCCTGGATGGGCGGGATGTCCACCGGCGACGGGAGGTAGTCGATCACCCCGTCCAGAAGCGCCTGAACGCCCTTGTTCTTGAAGGCCGAGCCGCAGAACACCGGGAAGATCACGCCCTTGATGGTGGCGGCCCGGATGGCGTGGCGCACCTCCTCCTCGGTGAGCTCCTCACCGGAGAGGTACTTCTCGATGAGCTCGTCGTCGTGCTCGACGGCGGCCTCGATGAGGGCCTGCCGCAGCTCCTCCACCCGGTCGCGAAGCGCGTCGGGGACCTCGGCCTCAGTGTACCTCGAACCCAGCTC
>WGEM01000506.1 GCA_015492755.1 Gemmatimonadota bacterium
CGGGGCCGGATGAGCGGCGGCTCCACCTACGCCCGCTACTATGACGTGGTGCGCCGCGTGCCCGCCGGGCGGGTCACGACGTACGGCGCCGTGGCGGCGGCGGCAGGCCTTCCGGGCCGCGCCCGCCAGGTTGGATACGCGCTGGCGGCCCTCCCGGAAGGCTCGGACGTGCCGTGGCACCGGGTGGTGAACGCCCGCGGCGAGATCAGTCCCCGCGCCGGCGGATCCGGCTTCGCCGCGCTGCAGCGCACCCTCCTGGAAGCGGAGGGCGTGGCCTTCACGCTGGCCGGCGGACGCCGCATCGACCTGGAGCGTTTCGGGTGGCCGTGAGGCCCCGGGACGGTCGGGCACGGCGCCGTAGGGAGGGAAAGACGTCGCGCCTAACTGATAAAATACTATGATGACAGTTAGTATTGTTGATACCTTTCTAACGCGATGTTTATCGGTTAGAATAAGGAATGGCGAGCCCGCTGCCCTTCCGCTTCGATGCCGGCCACCCCGCGCTGGACTTTCTCAACACCCGGGCGGGCCCCGATGACGGCTCCGATCTCCTCACCGCCGCGCCTGACGCCGTCTGGCGCTGGCTGGAGGCGGCGGGTCTCCTTCCCGAGCGAGGTGCCTCCGGGGCGGAGGGCGGAGCCGGCGCGCTCCCCCTCCACCGCCTCCTCCTCACCGAAGCGCTCCGCCTCCGGGAGGCGGTGGGGGACGCCCTGGAGGCGCTCCGCTCGGGCGCGCCCCTCCCTGCCCCGCGAGTGCACGAGCTCGCGCGCGCGCTGGAGGCTGGGGTGTGGCGCCGTGTGCTGGAGCGGCCCGCTGTGGCCGGCGGTGACGGGGACGCACCGCGGGTTCGTCAGCGGGCGGAGGCGCGCGACGTTCCGGGGCTCCTGGCGCCGCTGGCGGATGCGGCGGTGTCGCTCCTCACCACGGCGGATCCCGGCCGGATCCGGCGTTGCGACGATCCCCGTTGCCGCGCGTGGTTCCTGGACACCAGCCGGAGCGGCCGGCGGCGGTGGTGCTCCATGGCCCGCTGCGGAAACCGCGCCAAGGCGGCGCGCCACTACCGGCGGACGCGGAGCTCGCGGAGCGACGCGGCGGAGTCCTGACGCCCCGCCCCCTCAGCCTCCCGCCGACGGCGCGGTGATGCGGTCCAGGAAGTCCTTCACGGCGCGGGCGAAGCCCTCGGAATCCTCCATGTGAGGGTAGTGGCCCACGCCCTCCAGCACCACCAGCTCCGAGCGCGGGAGCGCCTCGTGGAGTCGCTGGTGCGCCTCCAGGGGGAAGGGGCCGGCATCTCCGGTGACGATGAGGGTGCGCACCGGGAGGCCCTGCAGCGCCTCGAAGAGGTCCCAGTCGCCCAGCGACGCCCGAACCCGCTCGGCGGTGCCGGGGAAGTTCCCGTACACGCTCTGCGGGATGCCCAGCCGCAGATTCCGGGCGGCCTCCGGGCGGCCGAAGAAGGCCTCCAGCGCCGCCAGCGTGTGGATCTCCACCTGCCGGGGGTCCAGGCGCCAGTACCCGTCCGCCTCCACCGCCTCCATGACCCGCCGGGCCTCGTCGGTGCGGCGCGATTCGACGATGGCCCGGTGGCGCTCCCAGAGCGCGCGACTGGCGGGCTCGGGGTCGATGAGGATCATGGCGGCCACATGCTCCGGGTAGCGCAGCGCGTAGCGGAGCGCCAGGAGGCCGCCGAAGCCGTGCCCCATGAGCGCCACCCGCTCCCGCCCGGTGGCCTGCCGCACCGCCTCCAGATCCTCCACGAAGCGGTCCATGGTGAGGAGCTCCGGCCGCTCGGCTCCGGTGGAGCGACCGCTTCCCCGCTGGTCGTAGGCCACCCACATGAAGCCCTCCGGCGGAAAACCGGGAATCTCCAGTCCCGCCAGCAGATAGCCCACGCCGTAGCCCGGGCCGTCGTGCAGCAGGATCACAGGCGCACCGGAGCCGGCCGTCCAGTAGCGGAGCTGCGCCCCCTCCACCGCCAGCGTGCCCTCGGCGGCCAGCGCCGGCGCCTCAGGCTCGTCGGGAGCGCAGGCCGCCGCATGGAGCGCGGCCACCGCGAGGACGGCGACCGTCCGGATGAGGTGCGCCCGTACGCGGCGCGGAGGCAGGGAGCGGTGCATGGGGCAAACATATCACCGGCGCTTGCCGGGGCCGAAGTCCGGCGGGCATCTTGGCGCAGGGCGGTGCCCGCGCGGTGCCGCCCGGACACGTTCCCCGCACCGTGAACGGGCCAAGACCATGCCACGTGCCGCCCTTCTGGCCGTGGGCCTCCTCGTCCTGGCGGCCCCGTCCCCCGCCGCAGCCCAGGGCCCTGCGCCGGACCCCCGCATCCATGACATCCTCCAGGAGATCTCACCCGAGTGCCTCCACGAGTACCTGGCCCGCCTCACCTCCTTCGAGACGCGGCACACGCTCACCGCGAACTCGCCGCGGGCCGACGACCCCGACTGGGGCATCAAGGCGGCCCGCACCTACATCCTGGAGACGATGCGGAGCTTCAGCTCCCGCCTGCAGGTGGCGCTGGACTGCTACGACCTGGAGCCCTGGGGGCGCATCACCGAGCCGGTGGAGCTCTGCAACGTCATCGCGGTGCTCCCGGGCCGGAGCGAGCGCCGCATCTACGTCAGCGGCCACTACGACACGGTGGCCCGCACCCCGGAGGGCCGCTTCGACTGGAGCCGCTACGAGCACCCCGCACCCGGCGCCAACGACGACGGGAGCGGCACCGTCCTCACCATGGAGCTGGCGCGGGTGCTGGCGCAGAGCGGGCTGGAGTTCGACGCCACGCTGGTCTTCGCCGCCTTCGCCGGAGAGGAGGAGGGGCTGGTGGGCGCCACGCTGCACGCCGAGAAGGCGCGGGCAGAGGGATGGCGCATCGACGCCGTCTTCAACAACGACATCATCGGCAACAGCGAAGGGGGCAACGGCATCGTGGACTCCCGCACGGTGCGCGTCTTCAGCGAGGGCCCCATGGACTCCCCCTCCCGACAGCTCGCCCGCTACATCCGCCGCCACGCCGCCGTCTACACGCCGGGCCACGAGGTGCGCCTCATCGCCCGGGAGGACCGCTTCGGACGCGGAGGCGACCACACCGCCTTTAACCAGCGGGGCTACGCCGGGGTGCGCTTCAGCGAGTCGCGGGAGAACTACAGCCGGCAGCATACCGCGGCGGATACGC
>WGEM01000507.1 GCA_015492755.1 Gemmatimonadota bacterium
CGCTGAGGGGACGCGGGAGCACCGGGCCCCGCGTCCCCTCAGCGTGAGGAAATTCTCGGAGGTCACGCCGGGGGGCACCTCCACCTCGATCTCGCGATGGACGCGCACCCTCCCCTCACCCCGGCAGGTGTCGCACGGCTCGGCGATGACGCGGCCCTCGCCGCCGCACACGCGGCACGGCTGGACGCTCACGAACTGGCCGAAGACCGACCGTTGCACGTGACGCTCCTCTCCGGCGCCGCCGCACGCCGAGCAGAGGGTGGGCGACGTCCCGGACCGGGCACCGGTGCCGCCGCACGCCTCGCAGGGGTCCAGGAGCGAGACCCGAACCTTCTTCACGGCGCCGTGCGCCACGTCCGCCAGGGTCAGCGGGAGGCGGATCCGGACCGTCTGGCCCTTCCGCACCCCTCCGCGACGAGTACGTCCGCCGCGCATCCCGAACAGGTCTTCCAGACCGCCAAAGCCACCGAAATCGCGCATGAAGATCTCAATGGCATCCTGGAAATCGAAGCCGCCGCCGCCGTGCGCGGCTCCACCCACCGCCTGCTCCCCGTATCGGTCGTACATGGCCCGCTTCTCGGGATCACGCAGGACCTCGTAGGCCCGGGTGATCTCCTTGAAACGCTCCTCGGCGTCTTTCGATCCCTGGTTGCGATCCGGGTGATGCTCCAGCGCCAGCTTCCGGTATGCTCTCTTGATCTCCTCGGCGTCCGCGTCACGCCGAACGCCCAGGATCTCGTAGTAGTCGGCCATGCCCTTCGGTGCTGAGGTGTGCGCCGCGGCCCGCGCGGCGATGGCTCAGGATTCCAGCATCCGGGTGACCAGCGACGACGTGTAGTCGACGATGGACACCACCTTCTCGTACGGCATCCGGGTGGGACCGATCACTCCGATGACGCCCGTGAGGTCCCCCACGCGGTACTCCGCCGTCACCAGTGTAAAATCGGCAAGTTCGCGCGTCGGGTTTTCCGTCCCGATGGTGATCACCAGCCGCCCGCCGTGCTCGCGATTACCCATGGCGCTGGCCAGAAGATCCTGCCGCTCGGTGAGCTCGATGAGGCTCTTGAGCCGATCTCCCTTCTCGAACTCGGGCTGCGAGGCCAACACGCTCGCCTGCCCCAGAAGGAGATTCGTGCGTTCCAGCGCCCGCAGATCGAAGAGTTCGGCGCCCGACTGCATGAAGATGTTGAGAACCTCCGCAGCTCCCTCCTCCTCGCCGGCGGAGTCGCGCAGGCGCTCGGGAAGCGTCCGGCGGATCTCCGAGAGGGGGAGGCCCGCAAGCCGTTCGTTGAGCGCCAGCGTCACCCTCGCCAACGTCTCCGGCGGCACCTCCATGGGGAAGTCCACGTAGACCGTCCGCACCACCCCGCCCTTGATGTTGGCCACCAGCACGATCTTGCTGGACGAGACCTGGATGAGCTCGATGCGCTCCAGCACCGCGGCGTCCAGCCTGGGTGCAACCGCCACCCCCAGCTCGTTGGAAAGGAGGCTCAGCGCCCGGGTGGCCCGCCGCACGAGACGTTCGATGGCGGAACTCCCCGCCGCGTCCAGCTCGCGCTCCAGCCGCTCCCGCTCCTCGGGCGTCAGGTCCTCCGGCTGCATGACGCGGTCCACGAAGAAGCGGTATGCGAGATCGGTGGGCACGCGCCCCGCAGAGGTATGGGGGTGATACAGGTACCCCTTCTCCTCCAGGTCGCTCATCGTATTGCGCACCGTCGCAGGCGACACGCCCAGATCGAAGGTACGCGAGACGGTGCGGCTCCCCGCCGGTTCCGCCGTGTCCACGTAGGTGCGCACCACGGCCTCGAGCACCTTCTGCTCGCGCTCGGTGAGCTCCTCGCCCACCCTGGGGGTCCTGGCGTCTCGGGGCATGGTCGAAGATCGAGCGACGCCTTCCTCGAGGTCAAGCCGCGTCATCGTCCACCTCGTCGAGTTCCACAGCGAGCCGATCCAGGAGGAGCCAGCCCCGGGGCGTGAGGCGCAGCCGGGCACCCTCCAGCGTCGCCCAGCCGCGGTCCACCCACCCGTCGGCGCGACGGCGCTGCCCCGGCGCGAGCTCCTCCAGGGGGAGGCCGTCGGCGGTGCGCAGCCCCAACCAGATCCGCTCCAGACGGCGCTGGGCGGGCCCCAGCGTCTCCCGACCCTCTTCCGGGCGGATCCCCCTTCGTACCCGAGCCTCGTACGCTTCCCATGCCCGCACGTTCCAGTACCGGACGGGGGGCGCGAAGCTGTGGGCGCCGTTGCCCAACCCCAGATAGGGTACGCCGGTCCAGTACGCGCGGTTGTGGCGCGAGGCCCGCCCGGGGCGGGCGAAGTTGGAGACCTCGTAGTGCTCGTACCCGGCGGCGGCGAGCACCTCCGCCGCCAGCA
>WGEM01000508.1 GCA_015492755.1 Gemmatimonadota bacterium
ACCTGGATGCAGGTGGAGCGCTACCTGGAGACGGACGACCGCTGCGTCGTCCCGCTGGGAAGTGTGGAGCAGCACGGCTACCTGAGCCTGGCGGTGGACGCCATCCTGGCGGAGCGGGTGGCGGTGGAGGCGGCGGAGCCGCTGGGCGTGCCGGTCTTTCCCGCCGTCCCCTACGGGCGCACACCGTACTTCATGGCCTATCCCGGCACGGTGACGCTGGAGCGCGAGACGTACCAGCGGGTGGTGCGCGACGTGCTGGAGAGCGTGGCGGCCCACGGCTTTCGCCGCATCGTCATCGTGAACGGGCACGGCGGCAACCGCGAGGCCCGCCCGGCGGCGGAGGCGTGGGCGGCGTCCAGGGCCACCGGGCCCGCAGGCCCCCTCCAGCTCCGCTGGCACGACTGGTGGTGCGCACCCGCCACGCTGGCGGCGGTGCGCGCCATCGATCCCGACGCCTCCCACGCCTCCTGGATGGAGGGCTTCGCCTGGACGCGGGTGGAAGGCGTTGAGACGCCTGCCGGCCACAAGGCTCCGGTGGACCTCTCGGACCGGGAGCGCCTCACGCCCCGGGAGATGCGCGCCCGCCTGGGCGACGGCGTCTTCGGCGGAGATTACACGCGCCCTGAGGAGGACCTGGAGCGGGTGTGGCGCACGGCGGTGAGCGAGACCCGCCGCGTCATCGCCGAGGGGTGGTGAACGCCGGGAGCGCACCCCTCACGCGTCGGGGTCCGACGCTCCGCCCTCGTCCCGGCGTTCCCGGAGGCGGAGGACGAGGAGAACGACGTTCGCCCCGAGGGCCAGAACTCCCCCGACGAGCACGGGGATCAGAAGCACCGCCAGGACCAGTCCGAGCGTCGTCTTCCAGAGGGGCAGATCCCGCACCACGGGCCACGCCACAACGCCCATCACCACCGCCAGCACCGCCAGGATCGCCAGCGTCCAGCGACGGTCACGTGCGTTCTCTCTGAAGCCCACCACGGCGCACCTCCTCGGTTCAGGGGGTCGAGTGCCTCAGTCCTCCTCCGTCAGGTCCGGCCACACCTCCTTCTTCATGGCCCGGTAGATGAGCGACGTCTCCACCCGCGAGACGTCGGGGAGGCTGGTGATGGCGTCCAGCGTGAAGTCCCGCAGGTGGTCCATGTCCTGCGCCACCACGTGCACCAGGTAGTCGGTGCGGCCGGTGAGGTGGTAGAGCGCCATCACCTGGGGAAGCTCCAGCGCCGTCTTCTCGAAGCGCATCACCGTGCTCCGCGTGTGCCGCCTGAGCTGCACGGAGACCAGCGCCTGCACGCCGATGCCGAAGGCCGCCGGGTCCACGTCGGCGTGGGCGCCGCGCAGGAGTCCCCGCTCCCGGAGCCTGCGCACCCGCTCCAGGCACGCCGACTGGCTGAGCCCCACGCGCTCCGCCAGCTCCTTGTTGGTGATGCGGGCGTCTTCGGCCAGGAGCGCCAGAATCCGCCTGTCGATTCGGTCAATCGTCGCCGTTACGTGATCCGGCCGCATAATCTTCGGCAAAGTTGAGCGTGTGTTGCATTTCCGTCGATCTTTACTCCACAACACACAATATCATAGATCCATCGCCGGAGGCCACCATGCGCTTCGAGACCATGGCCGTACACGCCGGACGGGGCCGCGTCCGGGAGGGCGGCACGGACCCGCAAACGACGGGGGAGAAGGGCCATCCCCACGTGCCCCTCATCGACCTCTCCACCACGTACGGCTTCGACACCGCCGCCGCGGTGGCGGAGTCCATGGACCGTCTGGTGGCGGGTGAGGCGGGCGCCCCGAACCCCATCTACTCGCGGCTGCAGAATCCCACGGTGGAGGGCTTCGAGCGGGCGCTGGCGGCGCTGGAGGGCGCCGAGGCGGCGGTGGCCTTCGGGAGCGGGATGGCGGCCATCACCGCCGTCCTCATGGCGGTGGGCTCCGACGAGGCGCCGGAAGGCTGGGCGCGCGGGCGTCACGTGGTGGCCATCCGGCCCATCTACGGCGGCACCGACCACCTGCTGAGCTCGGGGATGCTGGGCCACGAGGTGACGTGGGCCCGCCCCGACGAGGTGGGGGGAGCCATCCGCGAGGACACCGCGCTGGTGATCCTGGAGACGCCCGCCAACCCCACGCTGGACATGGTGGACATCGCCGGCGTGGTGGCGCAGGTGCGCGCCCGCGAGGCGGCCTACGGGCACCGCATCGCGGTGGCGGTGGACAACACCTTCGCCACGCCCGTGCTCCAGCGGCCCCTGGAGCTGGGTGCCGACATCGTCATCCACTCCGCCACCAAGTTCCTGGGCGGACACGGCGACGTCATGGGTGGCGTGGTGGCCACCTCGGAGGCGTGGGCGCGTCCGGTGCGCCGGGTGCGCACCGCCACCGGCGGGGTGCTGCACCCGCTGGCGGCGTACATGCTGCACCGCGGGCTGCAGACGCTGCCCATCCGCGTGGAGGCGCAGCAGAAGGTGGCCGAGGAGCTGGTGCGGCGGCTGGCGGCGCACCCCGACGTCCTGGAGGTGCACTACCCCGGCCACTCCGGCGATCCCACCGAACTCCGCCTCCTGGAGACGCAGCAGAAGGGTCCCGGCTCCATGCTGGCCTTCCGCATCCGCGGCGGCGCCGAGGCGGCCCGGGTCTTCATGGAGTCGCTCCGCCTCATCACGCGGGCGGTCTCGCTGGGCTCGGTGGACACCCTCATCCAGGCGCCGGCGCTCCTGACGCACCGGGTGGTGGACGAGGACGCCCGGCACGAGGCGGGCATCCCCGACGACCTGCTCCGCGTCTCGGTGGGCCTCGAGTCCCCCGACGACCTCTGGGCCGACATGGAGCAGGCGCTGGAGATGGCCCGGCGCGCGGTGGCGCCGGGGCGCGAGGAGGCGGCCTCCGGCGCGGCGGCGGCGGGAGACGTGGAGGAGGCGGCGCTCACCGTCTGAAGCACCGGCCGCCCCGGCTCCGTAGGGCGATGCGTGGAGGAGTGTGCGCGCTCGGGGCTGCCGCCGGAGGAGTTCCGCCACCTGCGCGACGCGCTGGAGAGGCTGCACCAGCGGATAGAGCTCCTAGAGGAACGTCAGGAGTTCACGGAGCGGCTTCTGGACCGCGGAGGAACCCGCCGGACGGAGACGCCGCTGGGCGGAGGGCCGGCGCTGGGGAGCGGGCCGGCAGGCCCGGAGGCCTGAGGCCGGGGCGCGCGCGTGATCTCGGGCACGCTTCGCTAACGCCTCAGCCGGTACCGGACCACCGTTTCGACGCCCAGCGTGTCCGTGGCCACGCCCAGGAGATGATCCCGGCCGATATCGAACGGACGGAATCCATCGGGGAGCATGACGGAGACCACCTCACCCGTCGGCTGGAGCGCGACCCAGGGCTGATGCAGCTCGGGCAGCCCGGTGGCGCGGTAGGGGGCCACCCAGACGACGCCCAGGCGATCGACCTGTATGGGTCCATGTGCCGGCAACGAGTCCGGTAGCTGGAGCTCGGCGAGTGCTCGCCTCGCCGCAGGCCGGCGCTCCTCCGGCACCAGGACCGCGAGTGCTTCCCTGTACTCCCGTTTCTCCCGCTCCGTGAAGGCCGCGCGTGCGGCAGGCCACGCCAGACGGTGGCTGGTTCCGTCCGCCCGGATCACCCGGACCGCGGCGGAATCCGCCGTGCCGACGTAGATGCTGCCGTTGCCGATCTGCACGGTGGTCGCCTTCCCGAGGCGCCGCGGCCCGTCCCCCACACTGCCGGGATACCGGTAGCGCTCGGTGCCTGGAACGGTGGCCAGTACCTTGACCAGCCGTCCCTTCCAGTCCACCAGCCCGATCTGGACGGACGGGCGGTACGGGCCCACATCCCGCGCACCGATGGCGGGCCAACCCACCACCACCAGCGGACTCTCCCGCCGCACCGGATCGCACGCCACCGCGTAAGCAGGTCGGCCCCGGCTCGTGCCAGGCACGGTGAAGCCGTCCAGCAGCTCCCCCGCGATACTCCACACCGTGATGCGATCCCGGGAAACGTCGTATGCGACGAGCCGGTCACCGCTGCACGCACTGAGCCAGCGAAGGCTCCGAAATTCCCGGGGGCCGTCGCCGACACCGCCGAATGTGCGCACCAACCTGCCCGCCTCGGTAAAGAGTCGGATGGTCTGAGATGCGTCGCTCACCGCAACGAGTCCGTCGCCCGCCGCCACGACTCCGTTGATCTCGTGAAAGACGTGCTCCGCGCCGGCGTCACCGGCCCCGAGCACCAGATCCGGGGAGGACGACACGCTCCACTGCGTCTGCGCCTCCGCCGCCGGCGGGGCGAGGGTCAGGGCGAGGAGGGCATACCGCGTCCACATACTCGGCCTGGGGGGCAGTGCGACACGGATGGTGCTGATCTCCCTCGTCCTTGCTACAGCTGCAGCCCCCCCATGGGGTCGAAGCCGGGGTGGCCGGGGCCGGCTTTGCGCTGGTGCCGCGCACGGGCGTATCCCGCCTCGCTCCGGCTGATCCTCCGTTGCGCCACCAGCGCCTCCAGCACCAGCTCGCACGCCGCCGCCCGGTGTCCATCACCCACCGTGCGCGGCGCGAGGCCCACGTCCTCCACCAGCTCCAGGAGCCCGGGCACGGTCTCGAAGCCCTGTACGCACGCCGCCGCCGACGCGTCCTCGCTCACCTGCAGCGCGCCCCCGGTCTCGAAGTACTCCACGATGTCTTCCACGTCGGCGCCGCCGGCGCGCGCCTCGAAGGTCTCCGCCGCCGCGGCCTGGATGAGCTCGCGGGCGATGCGGTCGGCGCCGTGGAGCTCGCCCTCGTACTCCAGCTCCATCTTCCCGGTGATGGCGGGGAGCGCGGCGTAGAGGTCGCCGGGTCGGGGCACCGCCACGTCCTCTCCGTGCACCAGCGCGCGGCGCTCGGCGTTGGAGACGATGGTCTCCATGACGCTGATAGGCATCCGCTGGCTCACACCGGAGCGGTGGTCGATGCGCTTGTCGGAGCGCGCCAGGAAGGCGATGCGCTCCACACACTCCTCCACGAAGTCGGGGATCTCCACGCACACCCCCTCGCGGGCCACCCACGCCTCCTGCCGGGTGATGGCGATGCCCGTCTCCAGATCCTCGGGATAGTGGGTGCGGATCTCGGCACCGATGCGGTCCTTGAGCGGCGTGATGATCCTGCCGCGGGCAGTGTAGTCCTCCGGGTTGGCGGTGAAGACCATGAGGACGTCCAGCGCCAGCCGGATGGGGTAGCCCTTCACCTGCACGTCGCCCTCCTGCAGGATGTTGAAGAGCCCCACCTGGATCTTGCCCGCCAGATCCGGCAGCTCGTTGATGGCGAAGATGCCGCGGTTGGCGCGGGGGAGGAGCCCGAAGTGGATGGTGAGCTCGTCCGCCAGGATGTGGCCGCCGCGCGCCGCCTTGATGGGGTCCACGTCGCCGATCATGTCGGCGATGGTGACGTCGGGCGTGGCCAGCTTCTCCACGTAGCGGCGGTCCCGCCCGATCCACTCCACCGGCGCGTCGTCGCCCAGCTCCTCCACCAGTTGCCGGCCGTACTTCGAGATGGGCGCCAGCGGGTCGTCGTTCACCTCGCTCCCCGCCAGGATGGGGATCTCCTCGTCCAGCAGATCCACGAGCTGGCGCAGGATGCGGCTCTTGGCCTGACCCCGGAGCCCCAGGAGGATGAAGTCGTGGCGCGCCAGGATGGCGTTGACGATCTGCGGCACCACCGTGTCCTCATAGCCCTGGATGCCGGGGAAGAGCTCGGCGCCCTCCCGGAGCTTGCGCACCAGGTTGCGGCGCATCTCCTCCTTCACCGTGCGGGGCTCGTAGCCCGTAGCCCTGAGTTCGCCGAGGGTGGAGGGTCTGCGGTCCGTCATGTCTGCTCCGTCGCGTGGATGCCCGTGCGCACCTGAAGGGTAGAGCCCGGGCGCCGGTCTGGCGATCTTACCGGGTCGATTCGGTACACGCAGGACCCGCCAGCGGATCCCCCATCACACCAGCCACGGAGCGCACATGGCCGCCGACAGCGTGAAGCTCCCCACCACCGTCCGTCCCAAGGATCATCAGCCGCCGCTTCCCCTGGATCGCTTCATCGTCCGCGACACGCCGGACGACGAGGCGGTGCCCATGGACGTGGTCTTCGTGGGCGGCGGACCCGCCGGTCTCGCCGGCGCCATCGAGCTGGCGCGCCTGGTGCGGGAGGACGCCGAGGCGGGCGGAGAGCTGGGCGAGATCGAGATCGGCGTGCTGGAGAAGGCGGGCCAGCTGGGCGAACACAACCTCTCCGGCGCGGTGGTGAACCCCCGCGCCTTCCGGGAGCTCTGTCCGGAGATGGCGGAGGAGGAGTTCCCCTTCCGGCGCCCGGTGTCGAAGGAGTCGGTCTACGTCATGACCGAGAAGCGCGCGGTGCGCATCCCCACGCCGCCCACCATGAAGAACCACGGCAACTACGTGGCCTCCATCTGCGAGATGGTGCGCTGGCTGGGGGAGAAGGCGGAAGCCGCGGGCGTGAACATCTTTCCCGGCTTCCCGGTGGATTCGCTCCTGGTGGAGGAGGACCGCGTCATCGGCGTCCGCACCACACCGGCGGGTCTGGGACGCGACGGACAACCCCAGGGCCCCGACGCCATGCCCCCCATGGACGTCACCGCGCGGGTGACGGTGCTCTCCGAGGGGACGCGCGGGCCGCTGACGCAGGCGTGGCTGGAGTGGCAGAAGGTGGGCGCGGAGAACCCCCAGATCTACGCGCTGGGGGTGAAGGAGCTCTGGGAGGTGAAGCAGCCGCTGGACCGGGTGATCCACACCATGGGCTGGCCGCTCCCTCTGGACGTCTTCGGCGGGTCGTTCATCTACCCCATGGCCGACGACCTCATCGCCATCGGGCTGGTGGCGGGGCTGGACTACCCCGACGCCCGCTTCGACGTGCACGAGGCGCTTCAGCGCCTGAAGCTCCACCCGCTGGTGCGGCCCATGCTGGAGGGCGGCGAGATGGTGGAGTGGGGTGCCAAGACCATCCCCGAGGGCGGATACTATGCGGTGCCCCGGCGGCGGCACGGCGACGGCGTGCTCATCGTGGGCGACGCCGCCGGATACGTGGAGGTGGCGTCGCTGAAGGGCATCCACTACGCCATGTACTCGGGAATTCTGGCCGCCCGGCAGATCTTCCAGGCGCTGAAGGCGGGTGACACCTCCGCCTCGGCGCTGGCGGGCTACACGCAGGCGGTGGACGAGAGCTTCATCATGAAGGACCTGCACGAGCGCCGGAACCTGCGCCTGGCCTTCAAGGACGGCTTCTTCCGCGGCGGCGCGAAGGCGTGGATGATGACGCTCACGAAGGGGAAGTTCCCCGGCGGGAAGATCACCGTGGAGGAGGACGCGGCGCACCCCAAGCGTTTCGGTGCCGAGCCGCCGAAGCTGGTGCCCGACGGCAAGCTCACCTTCTCGAAGGTGGACGCCGTGTACAAGTCGGGGAATCAGACCCGCGACGACATCCCCTCACACCTCATCGTGGGCCAGGACGTGGACGCCGGGATGGCGGAGATGCTTGCCCACATGTGCCCCGCCGGCGTCTACGAGCGCGACGGCGAGAGGCTGGTGGTGAACGCCCCCAACTGCGTGGACTGCAAGGCCACCGACGTCCTGGGCCCCCGCTGGACGTCTCGGGAGGGCGGAAGCGGTCCGGCGTACCGGCAGATGTAGGGCGGGCGGCCCCGCCTCCTCCCCCCGCCCTCAGCCGGCGGGCTGCAGCGTGAGCCGCGCCGTGGCCCGGCGCTCTGCGCCCGCCCGCGTCACCGGGAGCGCCAGCAGGTCGCCGCTCTGCCAGCGCCGGAGCTGATCCATGGAGTGGGGCCCGGCGGGCGCGCCCGACTGGCCGCCCGGCAGGATGAAGCCTCCCGTGCCCTCCAGCTCCGCCAGGTCCACGATGTGGCGCTGGCTGGGTCCCGAGGTGACCCGGAAGGTGCCGGGAGGGCCGCCGAAGCCCGCCACGTTCACCGTCTGAGGTCCGCCCACCCTGGGGACCCCCTCGCGGCCGAAGCCGAAGAGGCGCTTCAGGAGGGGCACCGAGGCCAGCGGATGGCCCAGCGTGAGGGTGTGCGCCTCGCCCCAGGTGCGTCCGGCGG
>WGEM01000509.1 GCA_015492755.1 Gemmatimonadota bacterium
ACTCGGTGGAGCGCCTCCTGGCGCGGGTGTTTCAGGAGGGCGTACGCCTGCCGGACCGCGATCCGCCGACCCCGGCTTCAAGGAACGGATGCGGTGGCGACTGGACGACGTCCGGAGGCGCCTCGGGACCCGCGGCCGCTGAGTCAGTTCGGCCCGGTTCCCCGGTCCTCCGCGCCCTGCGCGACACCCTCCTCGGCTGCCTCCCCTCCTTCCGCCTCATCCTCGGCGACCGCCGCCGACGCCGCCAACAGCTCCCGGGCCTTGGCCATCACCTCGCTCCGGGCGTAGAAGAGCTCCACACGGCGATTGAGGGCGCGTCCCTCCGGCGTGTCGTTGGGCGCCACCGGTCGGTATTCGCCCCAGGCCTCCACCTTGAGGAGCTCCGGGTCGTGCCCGTGGTCGATGAGGATGCGCGCCACGCCGCCGGCTCGCGCCGCCGAGAGCTCCCAGTTGGACGGGAAGGTGGCAGTGCGGATGGGTTGGTTGTCGGCGTGCCCCGAGATCACCACGGTGACGGGGATGGTGCGGAGGATTTCGCTGAGCCGGCTCAGGATCTCCACGCCCTCGGTGCCCACTGCGGCGGAACCCGGCTGGAAGAGCGCCAACGTCTCGATGCGCAGGAAGACACCATCGCCGGTGCGCTGCACCGAGAGGCGGTCCTGGAGCTGCTGCTCCTCCACGAACGCCTCCAGCTTCCCGGCGATGCTCTCCAGGTAGGCCTCGGCGAAGGCGTCGATCCAGCTGGTCCCTGCGGTGATGCCCTCCGTACCTGACTCGGACGCGCCCGGCGCCTTCCCGGGATTCTGCATGTGGAGATCGGGGTCCACCGGGTCCGGCATGAGCCCCATGGGATCGTCGATGGGCGTTTCCGCCGTGCCCCCCATGGCCTCCCGCAGCGACTGACTCGCCAGCAGGAAGCGCTCCATCTTCAGCTCCGACATGGAGAACATGAGGATGAAGAAGGTCAGGAGGAGGCTCATCATGTCGCCGAAGGTCACCGTCCAGAGCGGTGCCCCTTCCTCCACCGGAGGCGGAGCGCTCTCCGGGATCGCACCCGCGTCGTTGTCACACATGGCGACGCCTCCTCAGGCCGCGGCCTGGACCGCTTCTTCCGCCTTCGCCTCCTCGTGGTTCAGGAAGGCTTTCATCTTCTCCTTCATGATCACGAGGTTGTCTCCCTCGGCGATGGACACGAGCCCCACGATCACCAGCTGGATCTGGATCACCTCGATCTGGATGCGCCGGTCCAGCTTCGTCACCATGGGGAGGAAGACCAGGTTGGCCAGCACGGCGCCGTAGAAGGTGGTGAGGAGCGCCACCGCCATGGCGGGCCCGATGGAGTCGGGATCGCTCATGTTGGCCAGCATCTGCACCAGACCGATGAGCGTTCCCACCATCCCGAAGGCGGGGGCGTACGCGCCCATCTCCTTGAAGATCTTCTGGCCCACCCGGTGGTGTTCCTCCATGTACTTCTGCTCGGTGGCCAGGATCTCGCGGATCACCGGCGCCTTGGCGCCGTCGGCGATGAGCTGCAGCCCCTTGGCCAGCGGCTTGGTGGGCGCCTGGGGCGCCAGTTCCTCCAGGGCCAGGGGGCCGTTCTTCTTGTAGACCTGCATCGCCTTCACCAGGAACTGCGTGATGGAGATCATCTCGTTACCCGGGTCGTTGAAGACCCGGCGCGTCACCGGGAAGACGAGCTTCAGCTCGTCGGTGGGAAAGGCGATGCTGGTGGCGGCGAAGGTGCCCCCCGCCACGACGAGGATCCCGGGAAGGTTGATGAAGATGGTGAGGCTGCCGCCCAGGAGGATGGCGGCGAGGACGAGTCCGGTGCCGACGACGACTCCGAAGATCGACGCCTTATCCACGTATGGCGGCTCCTGACAGGTGTGGCGAGGGTGGTGGCGGCCCGGCACCCGATGAGCGCCCGTGCGCCGGTCGACCTCGAGTCTCGGCACCGACGGTGCGCCGATTGAGCCGGCGGCCGATATCGCCGGCCATGAGCGCGCACGCGTCAGGCCCCGAGCCGGGTTTCGGTTCGTTCCTCCTCGCGCTCTGCCTCGTGGCGGCGCGGTGGCCCGGGCGGTGGGAAATGGAGCCAGCCGGGATCGAACCGGCGACCTCCTGCTTGCAAAGCAGGCGCTCTCCCAACTGAGCTATGGCCCCTGGAGTGCCGCGGCGCGGCCGCGGCGGGAAAAGTTAGTCGTCCGGGCCGCCGGTCGGTAGCGGAGCACGCCGAAACGCATCTACATTCGCCGCCCACCCGCACACCGGCACGGCAGAACCCATGCAC
>WGEM01000510.1 GCA_015492755.1 Gemmatimonadota bacterium
GGAGGCGGTGGACGCCTTCGCCGAAGGCGCCGGCGCGCTGGGCGTGCCCCGGGAGCGGATCCTCCAGCTGGCCGTGGCGCGCGTACCGGAGGACGCCTCCTGGGCGGACCGTGCCCCCGATGCCTTCGCACGGCGTCTGGGCCTCGGCGCAGGCGAGTCGGACGCTCCCACCGGTGCCACCGAAGGCCCGCGGGTCGCGGAAAGCGCCGACCGCGGCGCGGAAGACGACTCGGTGGGGGCGGCGGCCACTGCCGGGCCTCTCCCGGATACGGTGTTCGCCCTCCAGGCCCGGCTGCGAGCACTGCAGGACTCGCTCCGCGCAGCCCGCGTCGAGGCGGAGCGGCTCCGCGCCCGGCTGGAGCGGCAACGCCGGGGCGTGGTGGGGTCGCTCACCGCGCTTCTGGACGAGCTTGGCTTCGGGTTCGGGTGGGCCACACTGTATCTCACGGTGTTCCTCTCGTGGTGGAACGGGCAGACGCCGGGCAAGCGGGCGCTGGGGATCCGCGTCGTCCGCCTGGACGGGGAACCCATCAACTGGTGGGTCGCGTTCGAGCGGGCGGGCGGGTACGCTGCCGGACTCGCCACCGGGCTACTGGGCTTCGCCCAGGTGTACTGGGACGCGAACCGTCAGGCGATCCACGACCGGATCGTCGGGACCGTGGTGGTCCGCGACGGCCAACCCAGAGTCGAGGCATGGGAGGACGCGCTGTGAGCGACAACGAGTTCGAGACCGAGGTGGCCCCGGATCCCCAGGAGGTGGCCCGCTCCGTGGAGGAGCGCTACGAACGGCGGATCCTCATGTCGGTGCCGGACCGCCACAACCCGCTCCTGCAGCGGCTCATGGAGCTGGTGAACGCCGACGACGATCTCTACGGGCTCTGGCTTGCGGCCAACGTCAACGCCGTGGAGCGCCTCGGCATGACGGATCACGGCCCCGTGCACGTGAAGATCGTCATGAACATCGCGGTGCGCATGCTCCGCATCCTGGTGGACGCCGGAATCCAGCCCGCGGTGGTGCAGAACTACCACCTGACCGACAAGGACGCCGAGGTGGTGGTGGCCCTCGCGGCGCTGCTGCACGACGTGGGGATGTCCATCAACCGCAAGGACCACGAGGCCTTCAGCCTCTTCCTGGCGCAGGAGAAGCTGAAGGCGTATCTGCCCGAGCTCTACGGACCCCGGACCGCCACCATCCTGCGCTCCGAGATCCTCCACGCCATCATCTCGCACCGCGCCGGGGGACACCCTCTCACGCTGGAGGCGGGGATCGTGCGCATCGCCGATGCGCTGGACATGGCCAAGGGGCGCTCCCGGATCCCCTTCTCCGCCGGTTCGCTCTCCATTCATTCCGTCTCGGCGGCGGCGGTGGACAGCGTCTCCATCGATCCCGGCGAGGAAAAACCCGTCTGCGTCACCGTGGCGCTGGCCAACTCCGCCGGGCTCTTCCAGCTGGATCAGCTCCTGCGCGAAAAGCTCAGAGGGAGCGGGCTGGAGCCCTACATCGAGATCCGGGCCACCGTGGGCGAGGAGGAGCGGAGCCTCCTGCGCGACTTCAAGCTCTAGGAGCCACGGAATGACCGTCGACGTCCAGGTCTCGGTGCCGCTGGCCTTCCTCGCAGGTCTCGTGTCGTTCCTCTCCCCCTGCGTCCTCCCGGTGGTCCCCAGCTACGTGGCCTTCGTCTCGGGGATGACGCTGGATGAACTCCGCGACCAAGGCGCTACCCATGCCAGGCGCGCGGCAGTGCTCCATTCAGTTCTTTTCGTGGCGGGGTTCAGCGTGGTCTTCATGACCATGGGATGGGTGGCCACCGCCGCCGGGCAGGCGGTGGGCGCCGCGCTCCCCTGGCTCACGCGGGCGGGCGGGGTGGTGCTCATCCTCTTCGGCCTCCACCTCACGGGGCTCTTCCGGCTGCAGCTCCTGGCGCGCGACATGAGGGTCCACCTGGCGGAGCGTCCCGCCGGCGTCCTGGGGTCATTCCTCGTGGGGACCGCCTTCGGTGCCGGCTGGACGCCTTGCATCGGCCCCATCCTCGGCTCCATCCTCCTGTATACCAGTCTGGAGGCCACGATGGCCCAGGGCACCCTGCTCCTCTCGGCGTACGCGCTGGGACTGGGGATTCCCTTCGTGGCCGCGGCGGTGGCGTTCAACTGGTTCCTCGCCGGGGCGGCGCGTGCCCGGCGTTGGATGACACCCCTGGAGCGCAGTGCCGGGGCGGTGCTGATCCTCATCGGCGCCCTCATGGTATCGGGTCGCTTCACCTCGCTCACGGCGACGCTGGCCGGGATGGGCCAGCTCATCAACCTGGAGATCCCTTGAATGCGCACCTCGATTCGACTCGCCACGCTCCTCACCCTCCTGGCCGCGCTCCCCGCGTGCGGTGGAGAAGACACCGGCGCCGACGCCACCGACACCACCAGCCAGCTCCTGGAACAGGCGCGCCAGCAGGCGGCTGCGGCCCCCGACATCGATCTGGCGGAGCTGGGGTACGACCTGGGGAACCCGGAAGCTCCGGTGCGCGTGGTGGAGTTCTCGGATTTCGGGTGCGGATACTGCCGGAAGTTCCACCTGGAGACCTTCCCCACCATCCGTGAGGAGTTCATCGAGACCGGAAAGGTGGAGTGGAAGTTCCTGCCCTTCATTACCGGGATGTTCGAGAACTCCCTGGCGGCCACCGAAGCGGCCGAGTGTGCCCTGGAGCAGGATGAACGGGCCTTCCAGCGGCTGAGCCACCGGCTCTGGGAGGACCAGGCGCTCTGGAAGAACAGCAAGGAGCCGGAGCGGGTGCTGCGGGAGATGGCCGCCGAGGCGGGCGTGAACCTCACGCGCTTCGATGCCTGCGTCTCCGAGCACCGGCGGGAAAGGCGGATCGCCGCCGCCACCGCGCTGGCGGGTCAGGTGGGGGTACGGGGCACGCCCACCTTCTTCGTGCTGGGCTATCCCCCGCTGCAGGGCGCGCTCCCCGTGGAGGCCTTCAGGGACATCCTCACCGCCGTGTACAAGGAGCGGACGGGAGGGGGCGTCGGCGGGTGATCCCTGGGCGTCGGTCCTCCCTCCTCCTCATCCTCCTGACCTCGGCCGCCTGCGGTCCGGTGGCGCTGGCGGGGCCGGGCTGCCGCACGCTGGACACCCGGCCCCTTCCGCCGGAGTTGAGGGAATCCAGCGGCGTTGCGGTGAGTCTCACGCATCCCGGCATCTTCTGGACCCACAACGACGCAGGCTCCGTGCTCTACGCGCTGGACCGGGAGGCCCGCATCGTGGCCCGCCTCCCGCTGGACCGGACGGTGCGTGACTGGGAGGACCTCTCGGTGGCGCCGTGCGGCGAGGGGCGATCCTGCATCTACATCGCCGATCTGGGGGACAACTACGAGGAGCGGGACCGTTACGGCCCGCCCATCGCCATCCTCCGGGCCCCGGAGCCCGATCCCTCTTCGCTGGCCCCCGGGGATACACTGCGCACGCAGGTCTTCCCGGTCCGCCTCCCCGAGGGCGCCCGCGACATCGAGGCGCTCCTGGTCTTTCCCGGTGAGCGCATCTACGCCGTCACCAAGGGGCGCAACCACCCGGTGACGGTCTATCGTTATCCGCCGCCGCTGCGCCCCGACACCGTCACGCTGCAGGAGGTGCAGCGCCTCACCACGCGTGCGCGGATCCTCCCCCGGCAGGTCACCGGCGGCGCCGTGTCGCCCCGGGGCACGGCGGCGGCGCTCCGCACCTACGAGGCGCTCCAGTTCTATGCCCTCACCGCCGACACGCTGGCGGCGGTGCCTGACGGGCTGGTGAATCTCCGTACGCTCCAGGAGCCGCAGGGAGAGGGCGTCTCCATCGGACTGGACGGCCTCGTGGTCCTCACCTCGGAGGGAGGCCCGGCCGGCGCCCGGGGCCAGATCAGCTTCCTTTCCTGCACGCTCCCCGACCTGCCGCTATAGGAGCCTGTCCGAGTAGAGGAGTGGGCCGCGCTGGGCGTGCCACGGCCCCGAATCCCCGGGTCACGCGTCGCTTGACAACCATCTCCCCGCCCGCTAATGGTTGCATATGACAACTAATGTCTTCCCCGGCACTTCGGAGGCCCCGCCGGCCTTTGGTGCACCCGACACCGCGCTGGCCCGCGACACGGAGCGCTTCACACACCTCCTCACGGAGTTCATGCGCGCCGTGCAGTTCCGGGATCGGGATCGCGCCTGCTGCCACGGCGTGAGCGTCTCGCAGTGCTACGCGCTCCGGGCGCTGATCCTGGAGGGGCCGCTCTCCGTAAACGAGCTGGCGGCGCAGCTCTACCTGGACAAGAGCACCGCCAGCCGGGTGGCGGCGGGCCTGGAGCGTCTCGGCCTCGCGGAGCGCCGGCGCGCCCCGGAGGACCGACGCCTGGTGCGCCTCCACGCCACCGACGAGGGGCGGCGGCGATTCGCCCGCATCGAGGCGGATCTCCGGGAGAGCTACGGCGCGCTCCTGGCCACGCTGGATCCCCGGGCCAGACGGCCGGCGCTGGAGCTTCTGGAGCGACTCGTGGACGCCGTCACGGAGGGAGTCGAGATCCGGGGCGGGCGCTGCTGCACGTCGTCCACGCAGACCCCCATCACCCACCAGGAAGGACCGGAACGACCATGAAGGACACGACGACGGGTTCGTGTGGCGATGCCACGGCGCAGCCGACGGCGGAGGAGCGGCGGGCGGCGGTGCGCGAGCGCTACAGCCGCGCAGCCACCACCGGTGACGGGTGCTGCGCCCCCGCCTGCTGCGGCGGTGAGAACGACGCCAGCGGCGGGCAGCCGCCGGCCCGGGAGGTGAGTCTGGGCGTGGGCTACACCCCAGAGGATCTCGAGGTGGTGCCGGAGGACGCGAACCTCGGACTGGGGTGCGGCAATCCCACCCGCTTCGCCACCCTGCGGGAGGGCGACGTGGTGCTGGACCTCGGGTCCGGCGCCGGCATCGACTGCTTCCTGGCGGCGCAGCGCGTGGGTCCCACCGGTCAGGTCATCGGCGTGGACATGACGCCTGAGATGGTGGAGCGGGCACGCGCGAACGCCCGACGCGGCGGCTACACCAACGTGGAGTTCCGGCTGGGCGAGATCGAGGCCCTGCCCGTGGCGGACGAGTCGGTGGACGTCATCATCAGCAACTGTGTGCTCAACCTCAGCGCGGACAAGGCTCGGGTCCTGCGCGAGGCCCACCGGGTGCTACGCAAGGGAGGCCGGCTCATCGTCTCGGACCTGGTATCGACGCTGCCGGTTCCGGCCGTCCTGGAAGGGAACCTCGACGCAGTGGCGGGGTGCCTCCCCACGCAGCGCGAGGCGTACCTCGAGACGTTCCGCTCCGCCGGGTTCACCGACGTGCGCATCGCCGAGGAGCATCCCTACCCGGCAGACTACCTCCTGAGCGACGCCGGGGTGCAGGCGTTCCTCGAGGCCCATCCGGACGAGGCGGCAGAGCTCACCGCATTCGCCGGGTCCATCTTCGGGGCGCACTTCGAGGCGACCAAGGGCTGACGGGTCCGGCAGGCCCTTCTGCGAGCGGTCAGCGCGTGTAGATGAGGATGGCGCCGTTGCCCGCCAGCGATCCGAACTGGAACTGAGCGTCGATGGGGCTCAGCACCTCGATGCGGTCGATGACGTTCGGATCCAGGTCCCGGATGGTCTGGTCCGGGAAGGGCACCACCACGTCGTTGATGAACACTGCGGCAGGCATGCAGCCCTCACCTCCGGAGCGCCGACTCACCTCGATGCAGAGGCTGGGCGTGGCCACCCCGGTGATGGGATCGGCGATGTAGACATCGCGGATCCGGAGGCCCGGAGCGTTCACGTTCCGCAGCAGGTCCACGGTGGCCGTGACGCGCGGCAGGAGACGCTCGATCTGCTCCCGGGAGATGAAATCGGCGCGCTTGGCATCACCGGCAAGACTCGTCCGTCCGAACCGCGTGCGCGCCGTCACCACCAGCCCCGGAATGTCGATGGGCTCCTGCGTGAGGCGCACCTCGATATCCACCGTTTCCTGACTGAAGACCGTCACCGAGTCGGTGCGTGGCTCGTACGCGATGTGATTGGTCTTCACCAGATGACGACCGGGCGGCAGGTCGTCCAGCAGGAAGTGGCCCTGTGCGTCGGTGAGGGTCGAGCTGGTGGTGCCGAGCACCGACACCTCCACGCCGGGAATGGGCTCGCCGGTGGCGTAGTCCCGCACGAACCCCACCAGCGTCCCCTGTGCTGACATGAGGAGCATGAGGTCGCGCGTGGTGGCGGTTCCGGCCCTGGCCACGAGCTCGACGCTCCGTCCCGCACTGCGGCCGAAGTGGGCCTGGAGGCGCATCTCCACCCCGGCGGGTAGGGTGCAGATGCGGTAGTACCCGGCGTCGTCGGTGCGCACCTCGATGGGCCGAGGCGAGCCCGGGCCGCGCATCACGGGCGTCGCCGTGACCACCGCCCTGGGCATGGGCACGCCGGTGAGCGAGTCGGTGACCACTCCGGCCACCGCCGCGTAGCCCGGACCCGGCTGCTCCGCCATACACCAACCCACCAGGAGGGTCTCCTCCGAGGGAACCGCCAGCTCCACCTCCACCGTCTCGCCGCTGCGGAAGGTCACCTGCTTCGACGGAGGGCTCACCCCCAGCGCCTGCAACCGGGGATGGAAGAAGGAGACCCAGTGCGTCCCCGGCGGAATCTTCGTGAGGCGGAATCGTCCGGCGCCGTCGGCGTCGCCCACCACCGACGTGCCGATGACGGCCACCCGCGCACCGGCGAGTGCGGTCATGGCGGTACTGTCGAACACCGTGCCCACCAGCGACGCGCCCTCTGCCGGCGGTGCGTCCGTCTGCGCGGCGACCGGCGCGGCGGCGCCGCCGCCCCACATCACCGCCAGCGCACACAGCAGTCGCGCGCGTCGCCCCATCCGGTTCCTTCCTCGAGTCCGCATCGTTCGATCCATCCCTGCGTGTCCTGCTCTCCGTGGCCGCCTACACGGCCCGATCCGGTGGCTCCGCCCCCAACCGGCGTGCCTCGGCGTGGTGTTCATACGCCCACGCGACGCCGCCATGTCCGATGGGCTCGAACTCATCCCCAGATATCGAAGAGTTCCACATCGCCGGCGGGGGAGGGTCCCTCGTCCGCCGGACCTCCAAGGTAACGAACCACCAGCTCGCTCAGGGCCCCCACCAGGGCGTCCCGCTCCGCGTATCGCGGAAGGTCCGTGTCCACCCGGTCGATGACGCCGCGGGCGGCCACCAGCACCAGCCGGATCCGGTCCTCCCGCGCGGCTTCTCCTCCTACACCTCCCCCACCGGCCTGCTCCACCGCCTCTCCCGCACCTCCCGCACCTCCGATGACGCGCACGAGCTCCTCCAGCACGTGCCCGCGGAACGCCTCCCAGGCCGCACCGCGACGCTGCCGGGCCTCATCTAGGAGACGAAGCTCGGCGCCACCACCCCGCTCGGCGTCCACGAGGAGCGCCACCGCATGGCGCACCCGCCCTTCCAGCTCCAGCTCGCCCCAGGCCACGCTCGCCTTCGCCCCGTCCCACCGTCGCGTCGCCTCCGTCCAGATCCGGTGGGCCAGATACGCAAGCAGGTCATCCTTGCCCCGGAACCGGGCGTAGAACGATCCCACAGACGATCCGGACCTCCGGACCACGCGCTGCACCGTCACCGCGCCCGCGCCCCCCTCGCGCGCAAGCTCCATCGCGGCTTCGACGATGCGCTCCAGCGTCCGTCGGGAACGTGCCTGTTGTGGCGGTCGCAGTCCTGCATCCGCACGGGGCACGGCATCGCCGGTCTCGCCCACTCCGGGCGGCACGGAGGCGACGGGGGACAAAGTAGAATCAGAGTTCATGTTCTATAACGTGCGGGACGCCGGGCGGTCAGGCAAGTCACCCCCGTCATCGACGCTTCCGCCTCCCATCCGCGATTCACCCCCAGGCGATGACGTGGCGATGACGGCTACCCCTCAGCCTGGCGCATCTCGCAGCCCCGCAGCGGGGCTCC
Source organism: Gemmatimonadota bacterium (assembly GCA_015492755.1). Classification (GTDB taxonomy): domain Bacteria; phylum Gemmatimonadota; class Gemmatimonadetes; order Longimicrobiales; family Gaopeijiaceae; genus S146-37. The sequence goes on from WGEM01000510.1 coordinate 7,968, forward strand.
TGCTCACCTCTCACCCCCGGAGCGACGCCATGGCCATCCCAGACGGAGCCCTGAGATTGCTGGTCCCCCCATACCGGGAATTCATCCCGTACCACCCTGAGGGGTCCCACCCCCAGGCATCCGGGCGACTCCCCGGCTCCGGCCTCGTGTGGGACCTGACCATCTCGCGCTCCCCCAGGGTACGACGGGCGGTGCGGGAGCGCCCCGGCGGGCTTGCCCTCATCGCCCTCCTCCCGGATCTGGAGCACGTCCAGAAC
>WGEM01000511.1 GCA_015492755.1 Gemmatimonadota bacterium
CATAGCGGCGCGGGGTGGTCCAGAGGGACGACGCGGTGTACGCGTATCCCTCCTCGGTGCGCACGCGGGAGAGGAGGCGACTGCTGAACCCGCCGCCACCATCGGAAACGCCATCCTGGGCGGCGGCGGGTTCAGCAGTCGCCTCCTCTCCCGCGTGCGCACCGAGGAGGGATACGCGTACACCGCGTCGTCCCTCTGGACCACCCCGCGCCGCTATGACGGGCTCCTGGGCGCCATCACGCGGACGCGCCCGGATCGGGTGGTTCCCGCCATCGACGTGATCCTCGAGGTGATGCGGGACCTCCGCCGCCAGCCGCCTGCAGACGAGGAGGTGCGGACGTCGGTGGAGCAGATCGTGAACAGCTTCGTCTTCAACTTCGAATCGCCGTCCCAGGTGCTCTCGCGCACGATGTTCTACACCGCACAGGAGCTCCCCCGCGACTGGCTGCGGCGCTACCTCCGGGGTGTGCAGCGGGTGCGTCCCGACGACGTGCTGGACGTCTTTCGGAAGTGGCTCCGGCCCGACGACATGATGATCCTGGTGGTGGGGGATGCGAACCGCATCGGACGCGAAGCCCTGGCGCGCTTCGGCCCCGTGCACACCCTGGAGGTGAGGTAGCGGCCGCCCGTGGGACGCGCCACCCGCGCCCCGGACGCGGTCCGCGTCAGCCGGGTACGACGCCGCTGTGGATGGCGGCGATCCCCCCGGTTAGGAGCGACCAGTCCACGTCGGTGAAGCCCGCCTCGGCCATCTTCTCTGCGAGCTGCGCGGGGCCCGGGAAGTGCTTCACCGACTCCGGGAGGTAGGTGTACGCCCAGGGATGGCCGGAGACGATCCGTCCCACCAGCGGCAGGATCCGGTGGAAATAGAAGAGATAGCCGGCGCGGATGACGGGGTTGGGCGGCGTGGTGAACTCCAGGATCACCAGGCGAGCGCCGGGCCTCAGAACCCGCCGGAACTCCCGCAGCCCGGCATCCAGGTCCGCCAGATTGCGCACGCCGAACCCCACCGTAGCCCCGTGGAAGGTGGCGTCGGGAAAGGGGAGCTGGAGCGTGTCCGCACAGAGCGGGCGGACCGGGGCCCCTTCCAGCTTCTCCGCCCCCGCCACCAGCATGGGCTGAGCGAAGTCGGACGCCACCACCCGCCCCGTGAACCCGCGGCGGCAGGCCAGTTCCAGCGCCAGATCGTACGTGCCGGCGCAGGCGTCGAGATACGTCCCGGCGGGCTCACGCTCCCACCCCAGGCGATCCACCGCCCGCCGCCGCCAACGGCGGTCGATGTTCAGGCTCAGGACGTGGTTCAGGAGGTCGTAGCGCGGCGCAATCTCCGAGAAGATCGTGCGCACCTGGCGCCGTCGATCGTCGCCCTCCCTGGGCCGTGCCGACGTGATGGACCCCATGGCCGTTCCTCGATCTCCCGACATCACCGCCGGGTCCGGGCGCCGCAAGGCGTGAGTGGTTACCTTCGGATCACGCGTCGCCCCCACCGGGTCGTGCGCCGGCAAGCCGGGGCAGACCGTTGGGCGAAGCGGCCGAAAGCTAGCGGTTCACGGCCGGCGGGCTCAACGCCGCACCCGGGCCGAAACCGGAGCGGGAGCGGGCCCGTAGTGCGTGTGCATGACGTCCGAAGCCGCTTCCGTCGACGTAACCGCCGCTGGCTGGCCCATTCCTTCGAGGCAGGACGGGAAAGCCCTGAGCGCGCCACCGTACGAGACCCTGGACGACAAACGACTGGCGCAACTCGCGGCCGGTGGCCACGAGGGTGCGTTCCGGGAACTCCTGGCCCGGTACGAGCGTCCCGTATTCTCGCTGATCTACCGCATGGTTCGGGATCGGACGCTGGCGGAAGACCTGGCGCAGGAGGCGTTCATCCGGGCCTTCAACGCCATCGGCAGCTACAAGAGCAGCTACAAGTTCAGCAACTGGATCCTGAAGATCGCCAACAACCACACCATCGACTACCTGCGCAAGAGGAAACTCGACACCGTCTCCATCGACGGGTCACCCCACGCGCGCACAGCCGAGGAGGCGCAACAGTCGCGGGTGGTCCTTCCGGCGGGAGGGGAAACGCCGGAAGCGTACGTGGAGAACCGCGAGCTGGGATCGCAGATCGAACGCGCCATCGGGAGTCTGCGACCGGAGTACCGCACCGCGGTGCTCCTCCGGCACG
>WGEM01000512.1 GCA_015492755.1 Gemmatimonadota bacterium
GCGTTTCGGAGGAAGAAGGACTCCCAACCGGGCAGGACGGTGGCCACGTTGCTCATCCACTGCCGGAGTTCCTCGTCATGGACCGGGCGATCCTTGGCCTGGAAGACCAGGACGTCTCCGTCGAGGTGGATATACCACTTGTGGAAGGGGAAACTCAGGAGCTTCTCGTTGACCCGGCTCGGGACCTCGATGTAGCCCCGAGGCGCCACGCGGGCCAGCTCGCGCAGCGCGGCCGCGGGGTCGTCCAGGTGCTCCAGAACGTGGCTGCAGACGACGAAGTCGAAAGCCCGGTCCCGGAAGGGGAGGTCGTAGATGTCACCCACCACGAAGGGGCGATCCACCAGGGGAGCTTGATCATGCCGCTCGGACCCGTCGGCAAGGTAGCGCTCACACAGCACGTCCGCCCTCGGATTCGGGTTCTGACCGCTTCCCACCTCGAGAACGAGGGATGTGGGAGAAAGCTCCCACGATGCGATCAATTCAAGCCGGGCCCGCCAGTTTCTGTATACCTCAAACGGGTGAACCATCGCTGACCATCCATGAGCTTTTGGTGGTGTTGCCGGAGCTTCCTCGGGACAGCAACCCACGCTCGGGTTCCCACTCCGGCGCCGAGTCCCACTCGGGGGCGGCTCCGCCCGCCGGGTGCACCTCGCTCAGGACCCCGCCTCCGTCGTTGGCGCTCCTCGACGTAGCTTGTGGGCTCCGCCGTCGTCACGCCGCCTGGGAATCGGGGCCGTGGCACGTCCAACGCGGGTCGCTCTCCTACGCGGACAGGCCCCTAGAGTACACCGTCCGCTCCGCCCGGTGGAAGGCCCATCTCCGGAAAGGCCCGAAGGGTACGGCGTGTGCGCGCCGAAGTCCCCTGGTCCTCCCCCCGCAGGGTACCCCGGCTTCGGGACGGCCCGCGCGGCTTCCCCGTCCCCCTGAACGCACGAGGGCCCGGAGCCTGTCGGCCCCGGGCCCTGTAGTGGAGGCGGCGGGAGTCGAACCCGCGTCCGCATCTGGATCCTGCGAAGGTCCTACGTGCGTAGATCGCTGGGAATCTCGCCGCGGGCGGTCAGCGATCCACCGACCCCGCGGCCAGCCGTCCGGTGTGTCTCGTCCCTTCGCCCGACGGCGAAGCGAAAGGACCAGCCCGACTCATCGACGCTTCACAATGCCGCCTCGGGCGGGCGACTCAGGAAGCGGGCTGCACCCGAAGGTTAGGCAGCCAGTGCCAGATCAGAGTTGGCAGTTGTGTGTTTTCTCGAGGATTTGCGAGGATCGAGACCTCGGCACGCACCTCCACATTCACCAGACACGTCGAAACCGTGACGCCCCCGGATGCGTGGATGCTCTGTCAATCAGCCGAACGCCGCACCCTCACGGGTGCGGCGCCACACGAATCATGATACCCCGGTGAGCGGGGCTTGGTCCAGCGCGCGCTGCTCCTCGAGGTAGCGCTCCAGGAGCCGCTCCACGTCCTCCAGCGTCTCGGACTGGAAGAGCTCAGTTCTGAGTCGTCGCCCGTCGGGGAGCCCCTTGGTGTACCAGCCGAGATGTTTGCGGAAGTCGATGATGGCCCGCTCGGGGTTGCGCTCGAAGCGGATGGCGTTCCGGGCGTGCTCGAGGCAGACGCGGAAGCGTTCCTCCACCGACGGCGGGGGCGGGATGGGTTTCCCGTCCAGCGCCGCGCGGGCTTCACGGAAGATCCACGGATAGCCGTGGGAGCCGCGCGCGATCATGATGGCCGCGCAGCCCGTCTCGTCGCGCATCCGCCGGGCGTCCCCTCCCGTGCGGACGTCGCCGTTACCGATGACGGGGATCTCCACGGCCTCCACCAGCGCGGCGATCTCCTCCCACCGGGCCTCGCCGGAGTACATGTCGGCGCGGGTACGGGGGTGCAGGCAGATGGCCTGCGCCCCGGCCTCCTGACACACCAGGCCGATGCGCACCGGATCGCGCGTTTTCTCGTCGAACCCGCTGCGGATCTTCACGGTGGTGGGCAGCGGGGTGGCGTCGTCCACCGCCCGGACGATGCGCCGCACGAGTTCGAGGTCCCGGAGGCACCCGGAGCCGCCGTTGCGCTTCACGACCTTCTTTACCGGACATCCGAAGTTGATGTCGATGAAGTCCGGTGCGTAGACCTCCGCCACGAAGGCGGCGGCGTCGGCCATCATGGCGGGATCCGCGCCGAAGATCTGGATCCCGATGGGCCGCTCCTCTTCGTCGAAGCGCAGGTAGTCGCGGGACCGCCTGGAGTTCATCACGATTCCGGCGGCGCTCACGAACTCGCTCACCACCACGTCGGCGCCGAAGCGCCGGCAGAGGCGGCGGAACGGCGACTCGCTCACGCCCGCCTGGGGCGCGAGGTAGAGCGGCGTCTTCTCGCCGCGGAGCCAGTGAAGCGGTGGTGACGTCATCCCGGTAAGGTAGGTTGCACCCGTGACGGGTTGAAGGTGTGGAGCGGGGGGCTGCCCCCCTGCCCCGCGAGTCATTATTGTCTCAGACCGAGAGAGGTTCCCGTCCCGGCGGAGCGCCGGCGACGGGTTGCGACCGTTTCGACCGATGAGGGACCGCCGGCGTAGCGTGCGACCGCGTGTCCCGGAGAACGATACAGATGCGCCTCAGAGACCTGTTCACGCCCGAGGTGGTGAAGCTGGACCTCCAGGCCCAGTCGAAGCTCGACGTCCTCAAAGAGCTGGTGGGGCTCCTGGAGCTGGACCCCAAGTCGGAGGCCATTCTCGTGAAGACCCTCAAGCGTCGCGAGAATCTCGGCTCCACCGGCATCGGAAAGGGGATCGCCATCCCCCACTGCCGCTCGCTGGTGGTGAACCGCCTCCGGCTGGCCTACGGCCGCAAGCCGGCGGGGCTGGAGTTCAACGCCATCGACGGAAAGCCGGTGCACCACTTCTTCCTCATTGTGGCGCCGCCTCTGGAGGTCTCGAACCAGTACCTCCCGGTGCTGGGCAAGATCGCCCAGTTCGCCAAGGATCCTCAGGTACCGGAACGGCTCATGGCGCTGGAGACGCCGGAGGAGTTTCTGGAGCTGCTGGAAGAAAAAGCGTCCTGAACTACTTCAGGACGAACATCTTCCGGGTCTTGCTCACGCCGTTCACCGTGAGCTGCACCAGATAGATTCCCGACGCCACCTGGCGGCCGGAGCGATCTTCCCCGTTCCAGAACGCCTCGTAGCGCCCGGGCTGGGTGTACTCGAGCTGGACCAGCTCGATGCCTTCACCGGACGGGTGACGGAGCGCCACCGGGTGGGCCACCACCTGGTGGAGGAGGTTGAAGATCCGCATGGTCACGACGACAGGACGCCCGTCGACGAAGAGATCCGCTCCGAGAACGAAGGGGATGGTCGTCTCCGGGTTGAACGGGTTCGGATAGTTCTGTTCCAGCTGGAATCCGTTCGCCTGTCCGGACGACGCGGGCGGAGGGCGATCCTGCGCCGACAGGCCGTCCGCCGCGACGAAGAGGGAGAGGAGGACGGACAAGACGCCCAGGGTGCGTCTCATCGAAGCCTCCGCACGAGATGTGCCGTAGCCTAGGGTCAATCGCGCTCCATGCGTGGTGTTGCCGTGGGCGACGCGCGCCGATTCCAACGTAGGGCACGCGGCCCGCGAGCGTCAAGAAATCGACGCCCGTGTTCTGTGATACAGTGGGATGCGGCCAGGGTTGCACGGCGTTGCCCGCCCCGTCCACCGGCGGAGGGTGCGGCGGCCGCAGAGATCAGGTGGGCCCCCGGACCTTCGGAACCGCGCGACCGTCGTCGGTGCGCACCGTGACGCCCAGCCCGTCCAGATGGTTCAGGAGGGGGATGAGGTGTTTGCGGGTGAGAGGCAGCGCCTCGCGGAAGTCTGCGGGGCCGAGTCCCTCCTTTCCGCCCAGGAGTTCCAGCACCCGGTGGATGGCCTCGTCCAGCGCCTCCCGCGACACGAAATACCCGTCCGCCACCTGCGCGAGGACCCCCTCGTCCTCCAGGTACTTGAGGATGGGCCAGGGGTCGCGTCCCCCGACGAGGCCCTCCGGGAGCTCGTCCACCCAGGGGGCCGCGAGACCCACCTCCCGGTAGAGCGTCTCGAGCCTCGCCGCCGCCCTCCGGTCCCGGTCCTCCAAGCGCACCTCATGGTGGGGGCGACGCACGCCGCCCTCCACGCGCAGGAGCTCCCCGGACGCCACCGCCTGCTCCACCGCCGCCGACATGAGTTCGTCGGGCGCCCAGGACGGCAGCGCCCGCCGGAGGCGGGCGGGCGACAGGGCGTGGCTGAGCGGCTCCCCGGCGTGGGCGGCGTCGGCCGCCGCCACCACCGCGTCACGCGCCCACCGCGCCACTTCACCGGAGAAGATCCGGC
>WGEM01000513.1 GCA_015492755.1 Gemmatimonadota bacterium
ATCCGGGAGTGGCGGCGCTGCGCCGCGGAAGATCCCGACGACATGCGCGCCCGCGCCTATCTGGCGTCCGTGGGGGTGGTGTATCCGCGGATGCATTCCGAGTCCGAGGCGGACACCGCCACCTGAGGACGGCGTGGCGCCCCCGGCGGTGGTGCGCCGGGCCCGATCCTTGCAGCCGGTTCGTGTGTAGAAGTGTCGCGCGTCCGTGACGGCCGCGCGGCGAGCAGCCCTCCTGTCCGGTGGGCCAACGAAAGACTGAGCGGGGGGATCTGCAATACGATGCGACAGCCGATGATCGCGGCGCTCCTGGTGGCCTGGGTGGGGGGGTGCGTGCCCCGGGCCACGGAGGAGAGTGCGGTGCGGAGAGGAGACGAGGCGTTCGCCCTCGGCTCCTACGAGGATGCGCTGGCCGAGTACCGCCTGGCGGTGCGGCAGGGCGCCGACGATCCGCCGGTCCTGGCCCGGGTGGCGCACACCTACGCGGCGCTGGGACGTGTGGACGATGCCGGCCAGTACTACGAAGAGGCGGCGTCCCGCGATACTGCGCTGACGGACCAGGCGGTGGCGGACCTCATGCGGCTGGCCAGGCGCTCGCTGGAGCGGGACGATCACTTCGCCATGGCCACCGCGGTGGAGACCGCTCTCCGGATCCGGCCCGGGATCGGCGTGGGTGATGTGGCTCTCCCGCTGGCGCGCCACTACTTCCGAAACGGCGAGTACGGGCGGGCGCTCCCCTTCTACCTGAAGGCGCTTGCCGAGGCCACGGACTCGGTTCCCGACATCGTCTTCGAAGTGGGGCGGGCGTACGAGGAGATCGGGGATTGCGAGCACGCCCTCGTCTACTTCGAGCGGTTCCGGGAGATGGTGCGCCGGTGGGAGCGGGGAGAGGTGGACTGGTACATCGGGAGCTGCGCGTTCCGCCGCGCCCGGGAGATCCGCGAGCGGGCGGCGGACGACCCGGACATGCTGGAGGCCGCCCTGGAGCTGGTGGACCGGACGGTGGAACTGGGCGAGCCCCGAAACATCCAGGCTCAGGCCTGGTTCGAGAAGGGCGAGATCCTGGCGGACCTGGGACGGTGCGAGGAGGCGATGGAGGCGTACGCACAGGTTCGTTACGCCGACCAGGCAGGGGCGCTGGTGGAGCGGGCTCAGGCCCGGTTCGATGAGATCCGCTTCGGCCGGGGCCTGGAGCGCTTCCGCGACGGGCGGTGCCGGTGAGGCCCGTCATCGGTCGAAACCCGGTGCCGCCCTCAGTGTATCCAGCGCCCATGCGAACACGTTCCCGATCCGTACGAGCCATCCTCCTGAGCCTGACGCTCGCCGCGTGCGGCGGGGGCGCGAACCCCTATCAGGGACTCGATGCCGAGGGCCTCTTCCGTCTCGCCACCCAGGAGTTTGAGGAGGGCGACTACGAGAATGCCATCGAGGCCCTGGACCGCCTGATCCTGAGCTCTGGAGACTTCGAGCGCCTCCCGGAGGCACGGCTCCTGCTGGCTCGAGCGTACTACGAGAACGGAGACTACCTCACCGCCAGGAGCGAGTATGTGCGCTTCCTGGACCGGTACTCCGGGCATCCCCGTGCGGCGGAAGCGGCGCTGGGCGTGTGCAAGTCCCTGGCGGCGCTCTCTCCCGCGGTTCCCCGCGACCAGTCGTTCACCCAGGACGCCATCCTGGTCTGTCGCAACACCGTCATCGACTACGCCGGGACGCCGCAGGCGGTGGAGGCGGCGGAGATCGCCAACCGCATGCGGCTGAAGCTGGCGGAGAAGGAATACCGCACCGGTGAGTACTACTGCCGCCGGAAGTTCTGGGACGCGGCCATCAAGTACTATCAATTCACCGTGAACCTTTACGCGGAGACGGAGTTCGCGCCCAGGGCCCTGCTGGGTATCTACTACGCCAACCGGCAGATCGGGTACGACGACGAGGCCGAGGCAGCCAAGGAACGGCTTCTCAGCGAGTACCCGGACTCGCAAGCCGCCGCAGAGCTACGTCAGAATGGCACGGGATCCTGCTGAGACCGGAGGCCCTCCGCCACGCATCGGAATCTTCGGGGGCACCTTCGATCCACCACACCGCGGCCACGTCACCGCGGCCCGCGACGTGGCCGATGCCCTCCAGCTGGATCGGGTGCTCTGGATCCCGTGCGGGGCCCCGCCCCACAAGGCCAGGCCGGACCTGACGCCCGCACGGATCCGCCTGGAGATGGCTCAGGCGGCGGCGGAAGCGGACCCCCGCTTCCAGGTGTGCGACGTGGAGCTCCGCAGGGAGGGACCCTCCTACACGGTGGACACCCTCCGGGAGCTCCGGAGGCGCCATCCGGAGGGGGAACTCTTCCTCATCATCGGGCAGGACGAGTACGAGGTGTTCGACACGTGGCGGGCGCCGGAGGACATCGTCCGGCTGGCCACACTGGTGGTGCTGAACCGCGGCGCCGAGCGTCCGGAGGCGCGCCACGCGTTCCTGCCACCGGAGCGCGTTCGGTTCGTGCGTGTCACCCCGGTGGAACTCTCGGCCACCGACGTCCGTGCGCGCGTGGCCGCCGGTGAGTCGGTGGAGGGGGACGTGCCCCCCGGCGTGTGGGCGGTGATCCGGAGAGAGGGACTCTACGCCGGGCGCCCCGCGCCGACGACGGGCGCCGGGGAGGGTGACGCGTGACGCTGGACGAGGACGCGCTGGTGCGCTGGGGGACCCGGATCGGAGCGGAGGTCCGTCCTCCCGTCTTCATCGGCCTCTCCGGCCCGCTGGGTGCCGGAAAGTCGGTGCTGGCCCGGGCCATCGGACGTGGTGCGGGGGCGCGGGAAGCCATGCCCTCGCCGACGTTCAACCTCTGCTTCCGCTATCCCGGGCGCCCCGGCGTCGAGGTGATCCACATGGATCTCTACCGCCTCGGCTCTCCCGACGAACTCTGGGAGCTGGGTTGGGAGCAGCTCGGCGGGGCGGGGGAAGTGGTGCTGGTGGAGTGGCCCGAGCGGGCCGGGGACGCGATGCCGGAGGATCACTGGCTCATCTCGCTGGAG
>WGEM01000514.1 GCA_015492755.1 Gemmatimonadota bacterium
GAAGAAGGCCGATGACGCCATTTACGGGCGGGCCGGGGCAGCCACGTGGACATGGCTCACCGCACAGGCATCGGGCGCGGGCGGGGGCACGCTCGGGGAGGTCGACTTCGGTCCGGATGCCTTGGACGCGCTCCTCGTCCAGGCGCCGCCCTCGCCGGAATGCTCGTCGCCCGCCCCTCCGGCACCGCTGCTCCGGCGAGCCGACCTCGAAGCCTTCGCCATGACCGCGCCCCGTCCGTCACCCGATCCGGAGCCGGCACTCTTCCTCCACGGTGAGCCGCGCGACGACGCCGAGGTGAGCATCGTATGGCGGGCCGACTTCGACGCGCTCTTCACCCGCGCCGTCACCGGGGACGAGTCCGCGGTGGAGGCCATGAGCACCGTACTGACGCACCTCCCGCCCCGCGCTGCCGAGGCGCTTCGCCTGCCTCTCTGGTCGGTGCGGCGATGGCTCCGGAGGGGCGTGGACGATGAAGCTGCCGACGTGGGTGATGTCCCCTCCGCCGCACCCACCGATGAAGACGGCGAGGCCGGCCCGGAACGGCCGGTACTGCGGTGGAGGGGCCCCGACGACGTGGCCCTCGTTCCGCCGGAGCAGATCGCACCGGGAGATACCGTCGTGGCGCCATCCGGGTATGGTGGCTGCGATCCCTTCGGCTGGGCCCCCGCATCCACGGCGCCGGTAGTCGACATCGCCGACCTGGCGGCGGCTCCGTACCGCCGCCGTCGCGCCGCCCTACGCCTGCATCCCTCTACCTGGCCGCCCAACGGAGCCGGTCCTCCGTGGACGGAGCTCGAAGAGATGCTGGATGCAGGGTCAGGCGCACGGGAGGTGGCGGAAGCCTGCGGCCTTGAGCAGTGGCTGCACGCGCCACGGCTGCACCTTCTCTTTCCCTACGGGGAGCGGCCCGGGGATGGCGCACTCCTGGTGGCGCCGTCAGGACTCCCTCTGGAGGAGGACGACGCGGCAGTTGCGGAGCCCGCCACGGAGGCGGATCTCGGGTCCGCCGGACGCACGCCTGCGACGCTCCGGGCGCACCTCGAGCACGTCACCCGCGTGGCCGAAGGATTCGCGGCAACGCTCAATATGCCGCCCACTCTTTCGCGGACACTCGCCGCCGCCGCCCTTTGGCACGACGTGGGGAAGGCCGATCCCCGGTTCCAGGAGTGGCTCCGTCTGCTGGGCGGGCTCCCCCCGCAGGGGGAGGAGCTGGCCAAGAGCGGACGGGCCGCCAGTCGCGCCGAACGGAATGCCGCACGCACCAAGGCGACGCTACCGAAACGTTGGCGCCATGAGGTGCAATCGGTACGGCTGATCAGGAGTCGGGTCCTCGAAGCGCTCGAAGAGGGTGACGCCGAACTCATGCTCTGGCTCGTGGGGACGCACCACGGTCACGGGCGACCGTTCTTCGGCCACGAGGACGACTGGGACGGACATCCGCAGAGGCTTCTCGGATACGACGTTCCGGCTTCCCCGGGCCCGGACAAACTGGGCTTCGACCTGCAAGGCCTCGACTGGCCCGGTCTCATGCACGCCCTTCACCGGCGTTACGGGTTCTGGGGCCTCGCGTACCTCGAGGCCTGCCTGCGCCTCGCCGATCATCGTGCCTCAGAGGAGGAGGAACTGTCGTGAGTGCGCGAACGCGAACGAAACGGGCTGCGAATGCCGCCCGGGCCTGGCATCCGGACGCAGACACGGCGTACGAGGAGCACCGGCTGGAGGGGCTCGAGCCCGACAACCTCCTGGCCTTTCTCGCCCTCCTCGGGCTCCTCCGCGCTCTCGAGGCGGTACGTCCGGACTGTCACCCCCGCGCCCGGTGGGACGTGGAGCGGCATCCGTGGCGCCCCGTGCTCACCCTGGCGGAGCCCATGACCCAAGCCGAGGTGAGCCGGGCCGCCGTGGAGGGTGTGGACGAACTCGCCCGACTCCACGACGCCACCGGGTCGGCAAAGGAGCTGAAGTACACATTGGAGGAGTTCCTCGAACTCCGACGCTCCGCCGGAGACGCCGAGCGACGGGTTCTGGACGCGCTGGCGTGCGACGCAGCCCCGAGGGACGACGGGACGCTCTGGCCCACACCCTTCGCATTCATGTTCGGA
>WGEM01000515.1 GCA_015492755.1 Gemmatimonadota bacterium
AACGAGCGCAACGCGGGCATGGAGACCTCCGAGGGTGAGTCGGTCACGAATGCCGGACGGCAACCGTCACCCTACCGCCTCACCCCCGCCCGCACCAGACGCCGGCGCCTTCCGGTGGCCTACCGGGGAAGCACCTCCAGGAGCACGCGCAGCGCGTTCTCCCCCATGACGAGGCGGATCTCCTCCTCGGTGAAGCCCTCGTCCAGGAGCGCCTGCACCAGGTGTACGGTGCCCGCGGCGTCCACGATGGCGGTGACGGCACCGTCCCAGTCCGAGCCCAGCGCCACGTACTCCACCCCCATGACGTCGACGGCGTGGCGGACCGCCCTCGCCCAGTCGGCGGGGGTGGTGCCGCACACCGCCGTCTCCCAGAGCCCCACGCCCATGAGGCCGCCGGTGGCGGCGATCCCCCGGAGCTGATGGTCGCTCAGGTTGCGGCGGTTGTCGCAGGTGCCCCGCACCCCGCCGTGCGAGACCACCACGGGGCGGGTGGTGCGTGCCAGCACGTCGTCCACCAGCGCCGCCGAGGCGTGCGCCAGATCGATGAGCATCCCCAACGAGTCGGCGCGTGCCAGCACCGAGTCGCCGAAGGCGGTGAGCCCGCCCTTGTCGATCCCGTGGGCCGAGCCCCCCACCTCGTTGTCGAAGAAGTGGGTGAGGCCCAGCATCCGGTATCCCGCCTGGAAGAGGCGATCCACGTTCTCCAGGCGGCCTTCCAGCGCGTGCGCGCCCTCGATCCCCAGGAATCCGGCGGTGATGTCGGGCTGGTGCTGGTCGCGGTCCAGGTACGCCGCCAGCGCTTCGCGGGTGCGGATCAGCGTGAGGCGCCCCTCCGACGCCCGCGCCAGACGGCCGAGCCGCTCCGCCTGGTAGAGGGCGCGTTCCGCGAGGCTGCGCCAGGTCCGGGGCGGCCACATCTGGAGCACCACCAGGAGGGTGATGTTGTCGGAGTCGCCCGCGTTGCTATGGATGTTCATATCCCTGGGCGTCTTGGTGACCGCCGTGAAGCCCTGGAGCGCCACGCGCCCTTCGATGAGGCGGGGGACGTCCACGTGACCCCACGAGCCGCGGCGGAGGAGGTCGCGGTCCCAGAGAAGCGCGTCGGAGTGGAGATCCACGATGCGCAACGTCCGGTGGAGCCGTACGGCCTCCTCGGAGGGCTCGGGCGGGGTGTGCTCCACGACGCCGTTCATGGAGCGCGCCACCATGGACGGCCCTGCGCCCACGAAGAGGACCACCGCCACCATGACAAACCACGCCACCATCCACCGGACGCGGTGCGCGAGCGGAGGGGCGTCGCCGGGGCGGCTCATTCGAGCCCTCCCCCGTCGGGCACACGCATGGTGCCGCGGCTCATGAAGACGGCGCTTCCGCCCACCCGAACCGCCACCGTCTCGCCTCCCGCCCGATCCGCCTCCACCTGGATGAGGCTGGGCCGGCCCATCTCCAGACCCTGCTCCACCGTCCAGGAGAGGGTCCCGTCGGAGCGGCCGTCGGCGGCGGCGAGGTAGCCTCCCAACGCCGCCGCGGCGGAGCCGGTGGCGGGATCCTCGGGGATGCCCGAGCTCGGCGCGAACATGCGTACGTGTACGTCCACGCCCTCCCCCTCCGCCTCCATACAGATCACGTAGACGTCATCCGCCCAGCCGTCGGCCACACCCATGGCCCGCCAGCGCGCCAGGTCCAGCGCCGAACGGCGTACCGCGTCCAGGGAGCGCACCGGTACGACGTAGTACGGGATGCCGCAGGAGACCTGTTCCGGCGCCAGCGTCGGTCCGCCGGAACCGCACGGCGCATCGCCGTCACACACCTCGTCCGGCTCCAGCCCCAGCATCGCCGCCAGCTCGCGGGGGGCGTGTTCCGCCGGCCGGTGCTCGGGCCGCACCGCGGTGGTGAAGCGGGCGAAGACCGCGCGGCCGCCCTGGAACCTCACCTCCACCGGGACCGGTCCCACCTTCTCCTCCAGCACCAGCGTGACGGTTCCTTCCGCGGGTGGGGCGGGCTGGCCCGCGTTCGCCGCGCCTCGCGACGCCAGGTAGATGGCGGCGCCCACCGTGGGGTGTCCGGCGAAGGGTACCTCCCGGGCCGGTGTGAAGA
>WGEM01000516.1 GCA_015492755.1 Gemmatimonadota bacterium
GTCCTTCCCCTTCTGGACGGAGCGCTGGTTCTTCTTCCAGTAGTTGTCCAGGAACGTCTCTCTGTGGTCCGCCACGTACTTCAGCGAGAAGAGCACCGCCGATTGCTGGATGTTGGTGTTGTTGCGCGGGCCCCATTCGATGGTGGCCAGCGGCGGATTGGGCCGGTACCACTCCCGGCTGGTGGTGGTGCCACCCACGCGGAGCGTCCGGTTCTGAGGACCGTAGCTGGCCACCTCGTAAAAGCGGCCCACGGCGTTGTGGCCGTGCGCCACGGTGAACATGTAGTTGGGCGTCCACCCGTCGTAGAAGTTGTACGTCCACACCCCGGGCACGCCCCGCTTGGTGAGCTGGAGCACGTCGTTCTCCGCCAGCATCCACCACTCGGTGATGGTGATGGCGTCAAAGGCCTCGTTGTACGGGCCGGTGCCGGTGGAGGTGTAGAGGTAGTTCGCCGCCTCGTGGAGGTCGTGCATGATGGTGGGCGTCCATTCGAGCTGCACGGCGTTCACGTTGCGGGTGAGCTGCAGCATCTGGCCCATGGCGTCACGATTGTTGTCGTGGGCCACGTACTTGCCCCAGTACATCAGGGGCAGGCGCGCCTCGCCGTCGGGACGATCCTTGTTGAAGTAGTACGTGTCCACCTGCTTCTCGCGGCCGTCCACTTCGATGACCGGCGTGATGAAGGTGATGATGTTGTTCCGGATGGTCCGTACGGACTCGCTCTCCTGCACCACCAGACGGTAGGCCAGCTCCTGCAGCATCTCCGGGCCTCCGTTCTCGGGTGAGTGGATCCCGGAGGTGAGCCAGTAGATGGGCTTGGCGACACCGCCGATGAGCTCCCGGGCGCGCTCCTCGGTGGTCACCCGGGGATCGGTGAGCTCGTGGAGGTAGCCGCGATAGTCCTCCAGCCGGCTGATGGTCTCCTCGTCGGCGATGGCCATGAGGATCATCTCGCGCCCCTCCTCGGTGGTGCCGATGGACCAGACCTCCGCCCGGGGCGAGGCGTCGGCGATGGCGCGCAGGTAGCGGTGGATGTCCGCCGCGTACGTGAGCTCGTCCGGCGTACCCACGATGCGCCCGTGGAAGTCCAGCGGCGTGGGCACCACGTCCGAAGCGGGGAGGTGGTCCACCAGCTCGGTGATGATGCGCGGATCGCGCGTGTACTCGTGGATGAGGCGCGTGTACTCCTCGTCGATGGGCTGGCCTTCACGCGTGGCCTGCTGGGCCGCCGCGGCCGGTAGCGCCGGGAGGACGACGGCAACTGCGAAGAGGAAGGTGCGGGCCGGAGGGGCGACCCTGGGCGTGCGGCTGGACATCTCGGACCCCCCGAATACGGTGGCCGCGGCGGCGTGCGCGCGACGTGACGCGGTCTGGTGACGGCCCGGGGAGGCGGGTCGCCGTTGCTGTGGTCTACCTGTGTCTTCCAGGACCCGCAAGGGGTCGGGGATGCTGGCCGTGGGTGGCGTCGCTTGACCGGGCACCGGAAGCGTGCCACGCTGGCTGCATGTCCCGCGCGCCGCACTCCGTCAGGCGACACCTCCGCCTGGAGATCGACGACTACGACGCCACCATCCGCCGGTGGATCCCGGGCTACGAGCGCATGTCGGCGCTGGTGGCGGATGAGGTGCGGCCGCTGGGCGCGGCACACGTGGTGGACCTGGGCGCCGGAACCGGGGCGCTCTCGGAGGTGATCCTCCGCACCACCGAGGCTCATCCGGTGGAGCTGGTGGATGTGGACCCGGAGATGCTGGCGCGGGCGCGGGTGCGGCTGGAGGGCTTCGGCAGCCGCGTGCGCTTCCGGGAGGCCTCCTTTTTCGCCCCGCTCCCTGCCTGCGACGCGGTGGTGGCGCAGATCGCGCTCCACCACATCCCCGAAATGGACACGAAACGGGAACTCTACGGCCGCATCCGCGACGCGCTACGGCCGGGCGGGGTGTTCGTGAACGCCGACTGCGTCATGCCTGCCGAGCCGGAGGCGCGCGACGCCGCGTACCACTTCTGGGCGGCGCACATGGAGCGTCACGGCATTCCGGAGCGCCGTGCCTACGAGCTCTTCGCCGAGTGGGCGGAGGAGGACACCTACTTCCCGGTGGAGGAGGAGCTGGCGGCGCTGGCCGACGCGGGCTTCGACGCCCGCTGCGTCTGGCACGAGGGACCCATGGCGGTGGTGGTGGCGCGGCGTTAGCGCGCCGGGGCCCCGGCCCGGACCTCAGTCGCGAGGACTGCCTTCCAGCAGACCCTCCAGCGGCTCTTCGCGGGCTCCGTTCTCATCGCACACCGCGAAGGTGGACTCGGCGGCGCCGTACATGGCCACGCCGGCGTATTCGCCCGCCTTGTTCAGGATGAAGAAGCGCACGTCGAAGTTGGGGAGCCCTCGGCTGTTCAGGAGTCTTGCCTCGACGGTGTTGGCGCGGATCCGTTCCAGGACCGCCATCCCCGCGTCCTTCGGGCTCATGCCCTGCCGCATGAACTCCACGATCATGAAGCAGCTCAGGTTGTAGAGGTTGGCCTCGCCCCGACCGGTGGAGCCCGCCGCTCCCACGTCGTTGTCCACGTACTGGCCCGCACCCAGGATGGGCGAGTCGCCGGCGCGGCCGGGGATCTTCCAGGCCAGGCCGCTGGTGGTGGTGACGCCGCAGAGGTCGCCGTCCTGGTTCACGCACTCCAGGCTGGTGGTGCCCCAGAAGGAGTTGGCGTCGATGAGGCCGTCGGCCACCATGGACCAGCCCGCCTCCAGCGCCGCGTCGGCGAAGGCCTGCAGCCGCGCCGAATCCTCCTCGCGGCGCCGCCGGATGACGTCGGGGTCGGTCTCCTCGCCGGCGCGGCCGAGGCCCTTCAGGCGCTCCTCCGGATCCAGCCAGTGCGACGGGTCCACCCGGCGCTTCCACTCCAGCCAGAGGGCGCGGGAGGCGTCGGTATTGAGGTCGTCCAGGATCTCGAAGCCCAGCGCCCGGGCGAACTCGGTGGCTCCCTGGCCCACGATGAGGTGGTGGTCGGTGAGTTCCGCCACGGCCTTCGCCACCAGGGACGGCGTCTTCACGCCCTCGATGGCCGCCACGCCTCCCGCCCAGCGCCGCGGCCCGTGCATGAGGCACGAATCGAGCTGCACCACCCCGTCGGCGTTGGGGAGTCCCCCGTAGCCGATGCCCCGCTCCTCGGGATCCAGCTCGGGGATGTTCACACCCGCCACGCAGGCGTCCAGCACGTCCTCACCCTCCGTGATCCCCCGAAACGCGCGCTCGATGGCGCTCTCCGGCCCGCCGTTGCGGTACCGGATGGAGGAGACGTCCGCCACCAGCACTGGGCGGTGCGTGCGGGTGTGCACGGCAGGAGCCGCAGGATGGGTGGACGCGGCAAGGGCAGCCGGCGCGGCTGCGGCGGCCACGCCAGCGGCGGTGGTGCGGACGAAGGTGCGGCGATCCATGGGGCGTGTCTCGGCGTTACACCGGTTGGAGGGATGGATGACGGCTGACAGATTAGCATCCCGCCGGCCGGTGCGCAGCGGGAAACCCGAAGGCGCATCCCGGCGCGGCCCGGAACGGACCGGGGTAATGGGAGGTGGCGCGTCGATGCCGCTCGAGCATCGATCTACCGACCCCTTCTACACGACATACAGACAGAAGAGAGGAATCGCAGATGAGCACGCACTGGATCGATACATGGCCCCGGACCCTCGGAGCCCTGGAGGGACCGGTTCTGTCGCTCTACGTGAACCTCAGGCCGGCCGACGGCGAGGACGCGGTGCTGGCGGCGCGCGTGCGCGCCGAGAACGCCATGCGCCGGGCGGACGTGCCGGAGGACCTCCGCAAGTACGTGCTGGCGCGGATCCAGCAGGATCCTCCCAACCGATACGGCCGCGCCATGGTGCTGTTCGCGGCGGAGGATCCCGAGGAGTTCTTCGAGGTGCGGTTTCTCCAGGTGGACCTGCCGCTGCCGGGACGAGCCGACGGCGCGCTGGCGCGCTGGTCCGAGCCCTACGTCACGCCGCTCCTCCTGGTGCGTGACGACTACGAGCGCTATGCGGTGGTGGTGATGGACCGGGAGCGGTGGCGCTACTTCCAGGTCTATCTGGGTGAGATCGAAGAGGTAAAGGAAGCCTTCTTCGATGTGGATACTTCGGAGTGGCGCAAGCTCACCGAGCCGGCGCAGGGCGGCTCCCCGATGTACGGCACCGGTCTCGGAAAGGACCTCTTCGAGGACCGCGTCGAGGGCTGGGTGCGCCGCTTCTACAAGAAGGCCGCCGACCTCCTGGAGCGGACCATGGCGAAGCACCGGGCCCGGCGGCTCATCCTCTGCGGACCTGAAGAGCGGCGGGCCGAGTTCGAGTCGGTGCTCCCCAGGACACTCCAGGACCGTGTCGCCGCCCGCCTGCCGGCGCCTCCGAAACTCGACGCCTCACCCGGCGAGGTGCTGAAGCACGTGGCCAATGCGGTGGAGGAGGCGGAGCACGCCGGCGAACTCGAACTCGTGGACCGCATTCGCGAGGAGGGCCTCGGCGGGCTCAACCAGGTGCTCCACGAGCTGCAGCAGGGCCGCATCTACGTGCTGGCCGTGGCGTGGACGCCGGAGATCCTGAACGAGACGGTGTACCGGTGCGGCTGGAACGGCTACGTGGCCGCCACGGAGGCGGGGGCCCGGGCCTTCTGCGCCGGTCAGGGCGAGCCGGAAGCGGTCCCGCTGGACGAGGTGCTCCCGGACCTGGTGGTGCGCCACGGATGCCGTCTGGAGTTCATGCGCGACGAGCCCATGGCGCGTCTCGTGGAGGAGCTGGACGGCATCGGCGGCCTCAGGCGCTGGTAGGGGGGGGTGGGGCGGCGCGGCGCGGCCGCAGCGGAATCGTGATGCTGGCGTCGACGGTCCATGGCTTTGTGCGCCGCAGCCATGTCGTCCATCCGAGCCTGGCCTCGTAACCAGGCCGCTGCGGCTCTTTGGTGGTCGCTTCCCCCGTGGCGGTGGGTCTGGTTCCGCGGCCCAGCCTCGACGTCGGAACGTCCTCGCTCCGGAGAACAAGCACGACCGTGGCATCGGTATTGGGGCCTACATAGCTGCGGAACACGTGTCGTAAGGACTCGAAGTCGGGCCCGTCAGGCAGGAATCGCCGGAAGCGGCGGGAATCGAGGGGGCCCATCCGTATCTTGACGCCCGCCGTCTGATCCCAGAATCGGCGTCCCAGCACAGCTCGGTCCCCGAGACGCGGCGCCAGGCGCCGGTTCGTGAGCCGTGCCTGGAGTTCGGGAGCGAGTTGGAGCCACCTGCCCTGGAAGGGCTCCACGACGACGGGGGCCGAGAGGGTTGCCCGGAGCAACCTTTCGAGGCCCGGGAGCGTCCGGCGCGGTCCCGTCCGGAGTCCGGCCGTGGCGAGGATATCCCGGATATGCAGGCCGAGGGGCCTGCGGGTGGCCGGGGTGCCGGCTCCTCCTAGCGCAAGGAGAATGTGACCCGGCGCCGTTTCATGTGGAAGGCGGGCTTCGACCCCCGGCCTGCGTTCTGCCCGGGCGCGATAAGCGAACGAAACAAGCCGATGGTGGAAGATGTCGAGGAAGTCACGGAACGCGGCGTCGCCCACCTGCAGGCGGCGGAGGATCAACTCCGTGATGCTTCGAGGCAGGGGGGCCTGGACGCCTGCCAGGACCATAAAGCTCACGTCCATGACGGGCTGCTGCCCCGTCAGGTCGTCGGGTAGCTCGATGCGGTGGATGTCACTCGTGGGGAATGCAAGCGAGAGGTGACCCCGGAAGCGGAGCGTCTCGTCCATCGCGCGTGTGGCGGTGCCCGGTCGGGCGGCGAACGGCCGCAGCATCTCGAGGAGCCGGACCGCTTGGACGAAGTCAAAGCGCGCTCCGTCCGTGCGGAGGAGCTCGATCAGAGGAGGCTCGTGGCGCCGGCCAGTGCGGGCCATTGATATGCCTCCTCCGGTTGGTCGGCGTCGACGACGACGAGACGCACGAAGCTGTTGATGTGCGCCTGGAGACCCAGAAACTGTCTCAGCACGGTGGCGAAGAGGAAGGGGCCCACCCCCGCGAACGCGTCTGACGAAAGTGCCACGCGCACCTCCGTCCCGCGAACCAGGCCCCGCCAAGCATCCGTCCCGATGCGGTCCACCGCAGGTGCCGTGCCCACGGACGTGATACCCTGAATCTGCCGTTGCGCGCCGCTGCTACTTTCCGGTGCGTGCAGGGACAGAAGCTCACGGAGGGCCGCTCCGTCTCCTTCCGGGTCATCGAGAGGTAGGTGACCGGCGCTCAGGTACGAGACCAGTCGCCACAGTGTTCCCGATCCAAGGGGCGGATCGAACTGTGCGGTGGGCTTGTAGAGAAGCTGGATCTCTTCGGCGCCACCTCCCTCCAGACGCTGGAGTTCCGCTCCCGGCGCCACCTGAGCCGCCAGGTGGCGGTTGGTGCAGAGTACCCTGGCGAAGATGGAATCCTCAGCCGGTTTCCACGGGTTCAGGTCCAGGTCGGTCAGCCTGAGATACACGTCACTGCCGCGCCGATCTCCCGAGGCCGGTGACCTCCGGAGAGACCAGTAGACTCGGTCGAATTCCGAGGGCGCCCACGGCGTGCGGAGCCCGAAGAGCCTCGGAATCGTCGCGGATTCCGCAGCGTCGTGGGGCACGTACCGTACCTCTCGCACAGAATGGATCTCCACGTCGGTGGGATGGCGGAGGTCGGCTTCCAGCCGGTATTCGGTGCTCAGATGGTGAACTCGAATGGGCTCCGCCATATGCGGGAAGAGATTCACAACCGGAACACAGCCCAGGCGCAGGGAGGAGTTGGTGACCGAAAGCCCCGGAGGTACCGCCCGGAGGAGAAAGAGGAGGTCCGCCTCCGTGCCGCGAAGCGCCTCGGGAAAGCCCCGAGTACGGAGGAACAGGAACGACCGTGGGAACGCGAAGTACTGGCGGAGGAGCTGGAAGCCCGGACGCGTGAGGGGTGGGTCCGGGAGCACCGCTTCGTGCTCCGCCAGCCCTACGGGCTCCAGGGGCTGCGGTGCAAGATCGATCAGCGTGCCGTCCTGCTGGCGGACCTGGCCGCCTGCGCCGTAACGCAGGAGCGCCTCGTAGAGGCTCGCAGCCTGATGGAGCGATCCGTCCATATGGAACACCATGTCGCGCAGGCGCACACCCACCAGGTCGCCCTGCGTGCTGTGCAGGGTGACGCGGAGCACAGCCCCGACATCGTGGCGGAAGTCTAGGTGCTCATACCGATCTCGCGGCTCGAGGCGCACCTCGGAGACTTCCAGGGGCCACACGTCGAGGTCCCATGCCGTGCGGAAGCGCACTTCTGCGGCGGGGCCGTGGGCCTCCGCGTGCAGGAGCGTACCGGCGGGCACCGTGCTCGCCGTCCGCAGCTTCCCCTTGGCGGGGTCGTGGCGAAAGCGGGCCACGCTCATGGACGGTACCGGCGCCAGCGCGTCGGGATACAGCGCGTCCAGGAGTCCCTGAGCCAGTTCGGGCGCTTCCTGATCAAGGGTTCGCCGCACGCGGGCGGTGAGGAAGGCGACGGCCTCGATGAGCCGCTCCACGTGAGGATCGCGGCTGCCCTCCTCGCTCAGCTCGAGACGCGCCGCGATCTTCGGGTGGCGTCTCGCGAACGCTGCGCCTTGCTGGTGCAGGTAGGCGAGTTCACCGAGATAGTAGGCCAGGAGTTCCTCGTCCGCGCGTCGGTTCACGGGCCCTCACGTCCTGTGGCGGGAGCCCTGTCGACTGCGATGGGAAAGGCCACGGGAATGCGCTCCTTGCCGATTCGGATGTGACCTCGGATAGAGAGATACACGGTGGAATCCTGAGGATACGAGCGGTCCACCGCCACATCAGGTTCTTGGAGGCGTGGTTCGAACGCCAGGATGGCGCGCCGGATGTCGTCCGCAAGTCGTCTCATATCGGCGTCCGACCCCTTGAACCAGCCGGTAAAGTCGGGGATCCCGTAGTCCACCACCGTGAGCGGACCTCGTTCCCACCGTTCACGAGCGATGTCGGTACGCGTGTTGAGGAGACGGGTGAGTTCATCGCGGATGGAGTCAGCGAACTCCTGCTCCGTGAACCACCGGCGCGGATGCACTTCGACCGGCTCGTGGGGTCGCACATCCACGAGCCGGTCGAAGAGCGGGGCCGGCGCGCCGTTGGAGACGCGTTCGTCCCGGGTCATGTGCGTATCAGGATCACTTGGCCGTGTTCTTGGAGAGATCCCACTTGCCCGAGGCAGCCTTCTTAACCTTTCCGGCGTCGTCCTCCAGATAGTACTGCCAGGCTATTTCGGCGTAATTCAGCGTGAGGGTCTCCACCGGCTTCCCGCCGCCTCCGCCCCCGACGGAGGATGAGCCGATGACGACATCCTTGAGCGTGTAGTCCATGAAGTGCTCGAGCTTATCCTTCACGTTCCTGGCGATGACCAGTTTCGCCTCAGGGAATACCGTGCCCTTACAGCAGTACTCGCTGATCTTCGGCGTAGCATTGTCCACGTACTTCGTGACGCTCAGGTCCTGGTGGATGGGTCGGCCCGACGTCCGGTTCTGATTCGACACGTCTCCGGTCAGCTGCGCCGCGACCCCGTGGCTGAACGAGAGGATCTCGATCCAGTCCTTGAAGCCCTCCACCGTAGAGTCGCCTTTGATTTCTTTTCCCCCATTGATCTGCAGAAAAATCGCATCCATCTGAGTTTATTCTCCTACCATTCGCGTGAGCTTGAATCGTCGAGGTCGCTGTGGCAGCCTAGCCAGCGGCAGGCGGTGGAAGCTCCGCCACGAGGCGCATGGACGCAGACAGCTCCTCCAGTTGGAAGTGTGGGCGGATGAACACGGTGGCGTTGTAGACACCGGGCTTGCCCGGCACC